>NZ_JBNHIC010000006.1:0-133931 GCF_059092905.1 Arthrobacter sp. B0427-1-12
TAAAGGATTTGCGCCCCGCCTCAGCGGCGGCGACTCAGAAAACAATACACCCCACCCACCCCCCGCGCAAATCCACAACCAACACCCAGTGAACATCGCCCTTCCGGCGAGATAAGAAGGGCTCCGGCTGGAGCTCCTTTGACAGCTGTCCCTCGCAGTGGCCTGCCCTCACTCCCCCCAAATCTGGGGACTCCCGGGAGGATCGACACTGCAGTAGATTGCTGGGCAACACCATTCCCGTCCGCCCGCGGAAGCGCCGAAGCGCCGGGGCAGCCGCTGCTGCAGCAAGTCCAGGGGGAGCCCAAGTCCAGGGGGAACCAATGAGTCGTCAGGACCTGCCGAACAGGCCAAGCTTCGATAGCCGTTACGAGTCCATTTACCAGCGTGGCGGACCGGAACCTGCCCGCGTCCATGAGAGTACGCCGGCGGATCCGGCGGTCCCGGTCCACGCCGAACCGGCGGCTGATGAAGACATTGCCGGCGCGCGGCCTGACCGCCCCGGCATCAATCCGTACCTTGTCGGGCTCTGGCTGTTCGGGCTGCTGATAACCGGCCTTGGAGTCTGGGCGGCCGCCTATCCGTACACCGTCGCTCCCGCTGATCCATCGGTCATGGGCGACAATGCATTCGGTGCCCCGTGGTTCCTGGCGCTGACGTTCCTCTCACCCGGAATCCTGGCCGCCGGTTTGGGAATCCTGGGCGCCGTGCTTGCCATCCAGGCGCTCGGATGGCAGCGACGACGCGAACGGGCCATGCCTGCAGGCTGAATGCGGCCGGGACGTGGCTGCTTCACCGCACTTCAGCGTGGTCGAGGTCCCAGGCCCGGAGCCGGCGGAGCAGGCTGCGCTTCTTGTGCATATGGTCCTGCATCCGGCCCAAAATCCCAGACAGCATGGTGATGGCCTCATCGATGTACGGACCTTTGTTCAGCATGACGCACTCGGCCCTTTCCGCCATCGCGGCGTCTGTGACTTCGGCCCGGGACGGCAGCCCCGTCCGGGCCAGCGTGTCCAGGACCTGGGTGGCCCAGATGACCGGCACATGCGCCGCCTCACATAGCCACAGGATCTCCTCCTGCACCTCGGCGAGCCGCTCGAATCCGGCTTCCACGGCCAGGTCTCCGCGGGCGATCATGACGCCCACATTTTCCCAGCGCATCGCCTCCAGAAGGATCCGCGGAAGGGCTTCAAAGGCGGCAACAGTTTCGATCTTAAGCACAATGTCGAGCGCCCGGTCCTCCACTTCATCCAAGTGCCGCAGGAGATCCCTCACGTCGGCGGGGCTGCGGACAAAGGACATGCTGACGATATCCGCATGCTGCTTCACGTAATCCAGATGCGCCAGGTCCTCCGCCGCGAGCGCTGAAAGCGAAAGCTTGGTGTCGGGGACGTTGATGCCCTTTTCCGCACGCAGCTTGGTACCTGCAGGGCCGGCAGTCAGCACATTGAGGCTGAGCTCATCCCTGGACACGTCTGTAATGATGCCGCCGATCTTGCCATCGTCCAGCCACACACGCTCACCCGGCTTGGCATCGGCGAACACCTCGGGCAGCGAACAGCCGATCCGGTGCACCCCTCCGTCGGCCACCTCCGCCGGCGACATGTCCTTCGTGAGCACGATCCGTTCACCGCGCCGCACCCGCAGTGCCTGCCGGGCCAACGGCAGCGGACCGACGTGGGCGATGCGTCCGCCGCGGCCGGACCAGTCCTTGCCCACCGACAGTTCAAGTCCCGGGACCAGATAGGTAGTGCTGCGGACGGAAACCAGGCAACCGCCGTCGTGCACGGCATCGACACTGAAGGTGCGCACCGAACCGCGGGCATCCGCCAGCCTGATCCGGTCCCCCACGCGCCGCCGGCCGGCCCACTTCGGTTCACGCAACGGCACCACCGGCGCATCGGCGGCCTCGGCGGCCTCGGCCCCGTCCGGACGTTGCCCGAGCCAGAGCTGGGCGGGGGCGACCACGCGGCCCAGCTGATCCCGCACCGGCTTGATCCGCAGGACTTGCGGGCCGGGCGCAACCGGACCGGTCCGGAGTTTGGGTCCGGCCAGGTCCATGGACACCAGGCAGTGCGTTCCGGTTGCCTCCTCGGCCGCCCTGATATTGGCGATCATCGCGTCCCAGACCTCCGGACCGTCGTGGGCGCAGTTGATCCGGGCGATGTCCATTCCACGGGCCAGCATGTCCCGGACCAATGCCGGGTCCGTGGCGGCTTCGCTGGGCAGCGTCACCATGATGCGGGTCGCGCGGTGGTGCGGCCGCGGGCCCAGCAGGCTGGTGGCATTACGCAGCAGCAGTTCGCCGCCGTCGGGCACTTCCGCCGGCAGCGGCGGCTCATCGGCCTCTGCACCAGCCAGCCGCGTGAGCGTCCGAAGCAGCGCATCCAGGTTGGCCAGGACGCGGGATTCCGTTCGCCCGAGCGACGTCAGACCATGGCGTGCCAGGCGCGCCTGCAACTCCCGGACATCGTGGCGGCGCAGCTCCACATAATGGACGAGGTTTGTCGCGCTGTACCGATGCCGCGGCCGGACGGCCGCGATTTCGGCCCCCTGCCGGACCTCGGCCTCCACAATCGCCCGGCGCAGCATCCGAACATCCGCCAGCAGGCCCCGCAGTGCTTGCCTTTCGGTGGACTCCATCGCTGCATCCCCTCCATTACCTGTGGATCTCAAGTCAGGTTCCTGGACTGCATACTCCAACAATGCCACTTCCGTCCCGGCCCTGCTGGAACCTGTCCAGCAGGGCCGGGAGCGGCTACAGCTTCACGTCAATGATCACCGGACGGTGGTCGCTGGCCGGGAAGGGGAAGGTGCCGGTCAGTTCTGAACCGGGCTCGCCCTGCCGGGGCCAGTACACGAATGCATTCCGCACATTCAGGTTCTTCGACGGCAGCACGTAGTCGGCACGAAGGTTGCCCGGCGCGGGGTTGTCGTTGAAGTCGGCGGTGTCGAACCTGGGGTTGCTCAGGTGGCCGGCATTGCTGAAGCCCTGCAGCCCGGAGGCCTCAGCCGCACCCGCCGAGGACGGCAGCGGATCCTGGATCCGGTGGTGCTCCAGCAGTTGCTGGATGGATCCGGGAACGGAATCGCCGTCACGCGGGTCGCTGTTCTGGTCCCCCATAACTACAAACCGCTCGCCCGGCTTCAAACCGCCGGTGGTGCCGGCGTCGTCATAGATGTAGGACGCTGCCTTGCCGCCCGTGACATAGTCGGCCCACAGCCGGATTTCGTCATTGTTGCGCTTGCCGTTGCGGTCCTCCGCCCCGTCGAACGACGGCGGGGTGGGGTGGCTGGCCAGCACGTGGACCGTCTTGCCGTTGATGACCACGGGGACGTCCCAATGCGACTTGCTGGAGAGCCGCACGTGTTCCAGCTCCTCGGCGGAGAACCAGTCGTGCGGCGCCGCGGTGGCCGGGTCGTCCGGGAGCAGGGCGCCCGGCATGTCTTTCCAGAGGAAATTCTGGAAGGTGCGGACATTGGCGGTATCGATCGGATGCTTGGACAGCACCACCATGCCGTACTGACCCTCGAAGAGTCCGAAGCCGTAGGCGTCGTCCGGCCCGCCGATCCGGCCGTCATTGTTCAGGTCCAGCCCGCTGGGCGCGCCGGTGTTGGACGGCGCAGTATAGGCGTAGGGGTACTCGACGGGAGCCTGCCCGTTCTGGCCGACCTCCAGGTAGTTGTCCCGGAACAGATCGACGGCCTGGTTGCCGGCGTAGTAGTCAAACTCGTTGATCAGCACGACGTCGGGGTTGTTGATCTGGATCACTTCCGCAACGTTCCGGGCTTGCTGGTTATCGGGGGCCTGCAGGTCGTGCAGCAGCTCGCCGGCATTATTGCGGTTCAGGCTCGCATTGTAGGTGGCGATGCGGACGGTCCTGTCCGCGCTGCCGTGGTCGCCGCTGCTTCCGGTTGGTGCCGCTGCGGCAGGTACGACGGCGGCAGTCACCGCTGCGAGCGCGGCCAGCGCTGCTGCGGCGAGGGGGCGGATGGGTTGGCGCATGATGATCCTCCGGTCCTTGGGTCAGAATGCCCCGAGGCTAGGCATCCAACCTGAACCGCGCATGACGGTCCGCGAAACTCCGGGTGCGCCGGTCCTAGGAAACGAAGACCCGGCGGCCCGTCACAATGCTGGGGGTAACCCGGATGAAGAGGTTGCGCATGCCCGTCATCCACGGCTGCTCCATCGCCTGGCCCCAGAGTGTGGTCAGCAGTTCCTTGTCCTCCACATGCTCCGCCGGCCCGCTTGCCAGCACGGACCAGCCGGAGAGGAGTGCCGGATCCACCTCATCGATCTGGAAGGATGCCGCCGCGCCCACCAGGGCATTCCCGATGATGCCGTCCTCGGCGGTGCGGAAGAAGATTTCGCGTTCGCGCACCAGGTAGTGGACCGGAAGCACCAGGATCCGGGACTCGGCGACAAACGCTATGCGTCCGGTGTTCCTGGCCATCAGAAGGCTCCAGCACTGCTCTTCGCTCAGGTCTTCGCTGCCGCGCTCTGCGCCATGGAACCATTCGGAAGCAAGATCGCTTGTCATAACCGTCCCTCGTCTGTCCCGGTACCTCCCGGCGGCGCCAGCCGCCCTGACGCGGTCCAGTGTTCCAGAGTCCGGGCGGCTCCACTAGTGCACGCCGGAATAAACCCCGGGCCCCCGCCCGTTGACCCAGTAGAAGTTGATGCGTCAACAAAGTGGGAGGAATTGTGCTGGAGGTCGTCATCATCGGGGCCGGACAGGCAGGACTGTCCGCTGCATATCATCTGCAGCGCCGCGACCTGGTGCCCGAGCGGGACTTCGTGGTCCTCGATGCCAACGAAGGTCCGGGCGGAGCATGGCGGCACCGCTGGCCTTCGCTGACCTTCGACTCCGCACACGGCATCCACGACCTGCCCGGCCTGCCGCTCGGGATGCCCGATCCGGCCGAGCCGGCGTCCGCCGTCGTCAGCCGCTACTACGGGGAGTACGAGCGGAAGTTCAACCTGCCCGTCCACCGGCCCGAGGCCGTCCGCGAGGTGACCGGCACGGATACCAGCGGCCCGCTTACCGTCCGCACCGACCGCGGAACGCGGGAAACCCGCCTGCTCATCAACGGCACCGGAACATGGGACAAGCCGTACTGGCCGTACTATCCGGGCCGCGAGCTCTTCCGCGGGCGCCAGCTGCACACGCACGACTTCCGGTCCGCCGAAGAGTTCCGCGGCCAGCATGTCGTGGTCGTCGGCGGCGGGACTTCCGCCGCCCAGTTCCTCCTCCAGCTGGCTGCCGCCGGCGCCACCACGACCTGGGCCACGCGCCGTCCGCCGGTCTTCACCAGCCGCGAATTCAATCCGGACTGGGGCCGGGACGTGGAACGGCGCGTGAACGAGCACACCCGGGCGGGACTGCCGCCGCGCAGCGTGGTCTCGGTGACCGGACTGCCGCTCACGGCCCAGTACCAGGCCGGGATCGACGCCGGCATCCTGGTTTCCGCGGGCATGTTCACTTCGATTGAGGCAGGCGGCGTGCGTTTTCCGGACGGAACCCTGGTGGCAGCCAACGCGATCCTGTGGGCTACCGGCTTCCGCGCCTCGCTGGATCACCTGGCTCCGCTGCGCCTGCGTGAACCGGGCGGCGGAATCGTCATGGACGGCACGCGGGTGGTCAAGGATCCGCGCGTGCTCCTAGTCGGTTACGGTGCCTCGGCCTCGACTGTCGGCGCAACCCGTGCGGGCCGGACGGCCGCTATGGGAGCCCTGAAACTGCTTCGGCAGGCGCCGGCCGGCACGGAGCCGGAACCCCTGCTCAGCGCCGCGGGATAGCCCTGATGCCGGCCGCGGCCTCCGCCGCCTCCAGCAGCCGCTCGAATTCGGCAACGGAGGCTGCGTAGCTGGCGGCATCCGCATCCGGCTGCATGCTGTCCCGCAGCCGCCCTGCCCTGCCCATCGCCCGGACCATGGCAGCCGTGGCAGGATGCCGGACATCCGTCATGCAGGGGTGGTCAATCTGGCAGTCGGCATCCAGTTCATAGCGCAGCCAGCGCGCCAGCAGGACGTCATGGCGCTCCCTCACTGATTCCCACTGCGCGGCCGCCTGGCTGCTGCAGCGGCGGCGCTCCTGCCGACTGCGCCACAGCCACGCCGCAGCTGCGGCGGGAAGTGAGGCAGCGGCGGCAAAGACGCCCAGGACGGCGGCGCTGCCCGGCGCCGCCGCGGCGGCTGCCAGCACCACAACGACGGCGGCCAGCACACCCGCGAAGATGTACCAGAAGACGGCATCAAGTCGATCGACGGCCTGCTCCCGGAGGCCCGAACCGACGGCCAACGCCGTGGCAACCCAGATGCCCACAAGGAGCGCAGCGGCCAGCAGCACCAGCAGCATTCCGTCGGTGTCCGGCAACATGGTTCTTCCTCCCGGCCCGTGTCCCGGCGGTGGTCCGTCCGATTCTGCGACGCATGAAACCACCGTGTATTCAATTGCAGTACGGTGCCGTGCCCGCGTCAAGGAACAAGCGCGCGGCAGAGATAGCAACAACCGTTAAACCGGAAGAACCCCTGCCGGAATAACGCCTGGTCAGAGGTTCTTTTCGGTGGGCCCTGTGGGGATCGAACCCACGACCCACGGATTAAAAGTCCGATGCTCTACCAACTGAGCTAAGGGCCCCGGTCACTTGGCGCATGGGCTGCAGCCAAATCGACCTTAATAGCTTATCGCACCTCGTCTACCTGACTCGACAGGACCGCCGGTCCGCCGCCGCACGGCCCGCCGGCCGCCGTCCGGCGGGTCCGGCGATACTCGACCCGCAGGGCGGCCGAGGAGTATCGTCATCACATGAGCGAGAACACCGGAAACACAGCTCCACGGCATCACCGGCCGAAGCCGTTCGCTCCGCTGGATTTCGAACCCTTCGCTGGCGGCGCCGATCCTGCCCGGGTTTCTGAAGCTGCCCATCTCGCAGCGCAGGCGCTGGTCCATCACGGACGGGCCAGCGAGGACCCGGAAGTCACCAAGCGCCTGGTCAAGCTTGCGGACAAGCAAGGACTTGATGCCATCGCGGAAATGTGGGCCGAGAGTCCGGCCCGTTCCCTGCCGGGAGCCCTGTGGCGGCTGTACGCGCTCCGCGCCGCAACCCAGCAGAACCCGGAGCGTTTCGCCGCATACTTCGCCTCCGGCAAGGACCAGGCGCAGGTGCCCAACGCCGTAGCCGGAGTCGCGGAACCGCCCGGTGCGGATGAGGTCAGGTCGATGGCTGATCGGATCCTGTCCGGTGCATTCGACGGGGAATTCGACGTCGCGCTGGAACGTTTCGCCGCCTACTGCCGGGTGATCGCCCAGGGACAGACCAACCATGCGGATGCCGCCGAAGCATCAAATGAAAACCACGCGAGCAAGCTGACGCGCAGCTCCCACCTGCTGGTCAAGACCGCCGAGGACCTTGAGGCCGCTGCCGCGGCGTGGCGGCGCGGCGAGCTCGACTAGACGAGCTCGAGACTAGACGGATAACCGGACCCCTCATCGCGTCCGCGCGGCCTGGCTGGCCGCGCAAATAGGCTCTGCGCAGATCCCGCCGCCGGCACATCGAAGGGGATTTTCCGCGAAAAGTCAACGAGTTGACACATGCCCCCGGTAGTAGAAGACTAAAAGTGGTGTCGAACTGGAAGCCCCGGGCTCCAACTTGTAGCCGCTTCGAGCGGCCTTCCGCCGAGAGGCGCTACCAGTTCGGCACCATTACTGTGTCCAGCGTCGCACGCTCCCTCGCTGTTCACCTCAGTCGGATATTCTGGCGCTGAACAGCCGCCCCTCCGAACTCCTGGTGACAATGTGAAGCTACGCCTTTTTCCGCAGGAAAATGCCACCCTGGATCTGCTCTCGCAAATGGCCCAGGAACTGCGCCATGGTGTCTCCGTCCTCTCGGAGCTGCTGGGGGCACCGGTGGAGGAGTTCGAACGACTGGCCGATGATCTGCACCAGCGCGGATCCAAGGCCACCGATCTGCAGTTCGCGCTCATGACCCGGATGCGGACGAGCTTCATCAATCCCCTTCCCCGCGAGGATCTGTACGATCTGGCGTGCCTGCTCAACGACGCCATGGAAGCGCTGGACAGCGTAGCCGATCTGATCTCGCTGCATGAGCTGGACCGTCTGTCCGGACGGGCAGCCGAGCAGCTCGAAGTCATCGGGCGCCAGGCGGAACTGACGACCGGAGCCATGCTGCGGCTGAATTCCTTTGACGAGCTGGAAGAGTACTGGCTCGAGATGCTGCGGCTGTCCAGGCAGGCCGAACGCACGCACCGGATCTGGAACCGCGAGCTGCTTCGGGACCACAAGCCGATGGTGTACATCAAGCACCGGGATGTGGCGGAGCAACTGGTGGGTGTCACCAAGTGCCTGCGCCGTGTTTCGACCTTTGTGGGCAACATTTTGGTCAAGGAATCCTAGATGACGGTTTTCCTGCTGGTGGCGGTCATCGTGCTTGCAGGTGTATTCACCTTCATCAATGGTTTCCACGATGTCTCCAATTCGGTTGCCGTCGCCGTCCGCACCCGCGCTCTGACGCCCACTGTCGCCGTCGTCCTGGCCGCCTTCTTCAACCTGATCGGTGCCCTGCTGGGCACCGGACTCGCGCTGGTGCTCCTGGATGCCTGGACGTCGGTGCCGCCGGGCCGGGATGGTTTGGTCATCCTGATTTCCAGCCTTGCGGGCGCGAGCATGTGGGGACTCTTCTCCTGGTGGCGCCGGATGCCGTCGTCGTCCACGCATGCCATCCTGGCCGGAGTGATCGGAGCTGGTTCGGCTTCCGGACTCATCGGCGGGCAGGAAGTCCCCGGCATCACCCAGGTGCTCTGGCTGCAGATCCTGCTGCCACTGCTGGTTTCACCCGTGGTCGCCTTCATCCTGGGCTTCCTGCTGGTATATCCGGCAGTCTGGATTTCTCGCTATGCGGCGCCCGGTTCCGTCCACACCGGCAGCCGACGGGCACAGTCCGTGCTTGCGGGCTGCTTCTCGCTGGGGCACGGGATCCAGGACGGCCAGCGGTCGATGGCGATCGTGGCCGCCGCGCTGCTCTTCGCCGGTGTCTCAGATGCAGAGGCAATTCCACTGTGGGTCCAACTGTATGCGGGCGTCCTGATCGCCGTGGGGTCCCTGTTCGGGGGGTGGCGGATCAGTCATACATTGTCCGATCGGCTCGTGGCCGTCGACCCGATGCGCGGCGTGATTTCCCAGGGGTTATCCTCGGTCATGCTTTTCTTCGGGGCCCTGACCCTGCAGATGCCCCTGTCCAGCACCCACACCCTGGCCTCGTCCGTCATCGGAGCCGGATCCAATCAGCGGTTCGGTGCGGTCCGCTGGCCGATTGTGGGGAAGATGCTGATGATCTGGGTCCTGACCCTGGTGGTCTCGGGCCTGTTGAGCGCCATTTTCTTCCTGGCGCTCAGTCCCCTCCTGCAGACATAGGGTTCTGCCGTAAACGTAACCTGCTTCGGTTCCCCACCGACCACCAATGCAGGTTAAATGGGCAACTGGGGTTGGTCCCCCCACGGGACCAACCCCAGTTGCGTCTAATGCCGCCGCGGTCCGCAAGGACGAACCGGCGCGGCAGCGGCAGGCAGCCGCCGCCTATCCGAAGCGGCCGGAAACGTAGTCCTCGGTGGACTTCTCGGTCGGGTTGTTGAAGATGGTGGTCGTTTCCGCGTACTCGATCAGCTTGCCGGGCTTGCCGGTGCCGGCGATGTTGAAGAACGCGGTCTTGTCCGACACCCGGGCAGCCTGCTGCATGTTGTGGGTGACGATCACGACCGTATATTCGCTCTTGAGTTCGTTGATCAGGTCCTCGATGGCCAGCGTCGAGATCGGGTCCAGAGCGGAGCAGGGCTCGTCCATGAGGATCACGTCGGGGCGCACGGCGATGGCACGGGCAATGCAGAGACGCTGCTGCTGGCCGCCGGACAGCCCGGAGCCCGGCTTGTCCAGGCGGTCCTTGACCTCGTTCCAGAGGTTGGCGCCGCGCAGGGACTTTTCCACCAGGGCGTCCGCATCCGACTTGCTGATGCGCCTGTTGTTCAGCTTGACGCCGGCCAGGACGTTGTCGCGGATGGACATGGTGGGGAACGGGTTGGGCCGCTGGAAGACCATGCCAACCTGGCTGCGCACGGTAACGGGATCCACACCCGGGCCGTACAGGTTGTCCCCATCCATGAGGACCTCGCCTTCGACGCGGGCACCGGGCAGGACTTCGTGCATGCGGTTGAGGGTGCGCAGGAAGGTGGACTTGCCGCAGCCTGACGGTCCGATGAAGGCGGTGACCGAGCGTGCGTCAATGTTGATGTTGACGCCTTCCACGGCGAGGAAGTTCCCGTAGTAGACGTTCAGATCCTTAACGTCGATTCGCTTAGACATAATGTTCCTTGTCTTTGAGGGTGGAAGGCTTAGCGGCCGGTCTTCGGCGCGAACATGCGGGCGACGAGCCGGGCAATCAGGTTGAGCAGCATCACGAAGATGATCAGCAGCAGCGCTGCCGCCCACGCCCGCTGGACGCTGGGATCGGGGCTGGTCGGCGAGGTGGGGCTCACCAGCTGCCGGTAGATGAACGTGGGCAGCGTCGTCATCCAGCCGCCGAAGACATTGAAGTTGATGCTGTTCAGGAAGCCTGCCGTCACCAGCAGCGGTGCGGTCTCGCCGATGACGCGGGCAATGGCCAGCGTGACGCCGGACGCGATGCCGGAGATGGCCGTCGGGATGACCACCTTGACGATTGTCCGCCACTTGCGCACGCCAAGCGCGTAGGAGGCCTCGCGGAGTTCGTTGGGGACGATCTTCAGCATTTCCTCGGTGGACCGCACCACCACGGGGATCATCAGGACGGACAGCGCCACAGCGGCAACGAAGCCGGTCCTGGTGCCGGGGCCGAAAATCAGTCCGAAGAACGCCGCCGCAAACAGGCCCGCCACGATGGAAGGGATGCCTGTCATGACATCGACGAAGAACGTGATGCCCCGGGACAGCGGCCCTCCCTTGCTGTATTCCACGAGGTAGATGGCGGTGAGCAGGCCGATCGGGACGGAGATGAGGGTCGCCCAGAAGGTGATCAGAATGCTGCCCACGATGGCGTGGTAGGCGCCGCCGAGTACATCGGTACCTTCCTGGACCGTCCGGTTGTCGACGGTGCCTGTCATCCCGTTCATGGAGGTGGACAGGAAGTCCAGGCTCAGTCCGGGAATTCCCTTTTCGAGGACTGTCCAGATGACCCAGACCAGAGGTACGACCGCAATGATGAAGGACCCGTAGATCAGGTTCGTGGCCAGGCGGTCCCGGCCCTTGCGGCCGCCTTCGACCGCCCAGGTGGCGATGGTGCTGGCGACCACGAAGATCAGCGCCGAGAAGCATGCCCAGCCGACGACGCTGAACCCGATCAGGGCGGACCATGCGGCACCGAGGACCAGCGATCCGGCGACGACGGCCCAGACGGTCCAGCCGGGCAGCTGGTTCTTGGTGAGCGCGGACTGCCGGCGTGTGGGAGTGGTGGCGTGCGACATTAGTTTGCTCCCGAAAATTCTTTGTGGCGGCTAATGATCCAGCGGGCAATCATGTTGACGGCCAGCGTGATCACGAACAGGACCAGGCCGGCAGCGATGAGCTCCGCCAGCCGAAGGCCGAAGGCTTCGGGGAAGTTCAGCGCGATCTCCGCGGCAATGGTCTGGTTGCCCGATTGGACCAGGCTTGCGATCAGCGGTCCGCCGGAGAGCACCATGGCAACCGCCATGGTTTCACCCAGCGCGCGTCCAAGGCCAAGCATGACGGCGCTGACAACACCGGGACGGGCGAACGGGAACACCGCCATGCGGATCATTTCCCAGCGGGTGGCGCCCATGGCCAGGGCTGCCTCTTCATGGAGCTTGGGGGTCTGCAGGAAGATTTCGCGGCTCAGCGAGGTAATGATCGGCAGGATCATCACCGACAGGACGATGCCGGCGGTGAGCATGGTCTTGCCGGTCTGGCTCACGGGACCTCCGAAGATCGGGATCCAGCCGGCATTTTCCGACAGCCAGGTGTAGGGGGCTACCAGCGCCGGAGCCAGGACTGTGAAGCCCCAGGCGCCATAGACCACGGACGGAATCGCGGCCAGGAGGTCGATCACGTAGCCGAGCCCGGAAGCAAGCCTGCGCGGCGCGTAATGCGAGATGAACAGTGCCACACCGATGCCGATCGGCGTGGCGATCAGGAGCGCGATGATTGCGGCGATGATGGTGCCGATAACGATCGGCCAGATGTAGGCAAAGAACCCTTCGCCGCCGCTAATGTCCGCGGGGTCGGCAGAAAACGTGGGCAGTGCTTGCCAGATAAGGAAGACTGCGACGCAGAAGAGGACGAAGAGGATGAGGCATCCGGCAAACAGGGTAACCCCGGAGAAGACCTTGTCCCCCGTCTGGCCCCTGGTGCTGGTGCCTTTCATTGTTGTGGACACTGCACGACCCTTCAGGCATGTCGGTGAAGCGAATCTCCATGGCCAGTGTTCATGGCTGTGGAGGGAAATACAAGAACCCTGTACACAGGGCAAAGCCCCGTCCGGCAGAACCTCGCGCCGGACGGGGCATGCAGCTTTTGCTAGGAAGCAACCGTGATGGAGTCAATTGCGGTCACGGCCTGCTCACGCAGGGTGTCGGACAGCGGAGCGCTGCCGGTGGCGTCTTCGGAAGCCGCCTGGCCTTCTTCGCTGACGACGTAGTTGCCGAATGCCTTGACCAGGTCAACAGTCTCCTGGTCCTGGTAGGCGGAGCAGTAGATGTGGTAGGAGATCAGCACGATCGGGTAGGCACCGGACTCAGTGGTGGTGCGGTCCAGGTCCAGCGCCATGTCGTTCTCGCCGCGGCCTTCGACCGGAGTGGCGGCCTCAACGGCGGTGGCAGCAGCTTCCGGAGTCAGGGCAACGTATTCCTCGCCGACCTTGACGGAGATCTGACCCAGGTCGCCCACGGCCGAGTGATCGGCGTAGGTGATCGCACCGTCGGTGCTGCTGGCGGTGGACACGACGCCGCTGGTGCCCTGGGCGTTCTCGGCCTGGATGGCGGCCGGCCAGTCACCGGACGGCTCGTCGGTCCAGACCTCGGGAGCTGCGGCGGCCAGGTACTCAGTGAAGTTCTCGGTGGTGCCGGACTCATCGCCGCGGTGGACCACGGTGATCGGCGTAGCCGGCAGTTCGACGCCCTCGTTCTGCGAGGCGATTGCCGGATCGTTCCAGGTGGAGATCTGGCCGCGGAAGATCTGCGCGATCGTGGCCGCGTCAAGGTTCAGGGTGTCGACACCCTCAAGGTTGAAGGCCACGGCGATCGGGGAGATGTAGGCCGGAATATTGAAGGCTCCGTCGGGTCCGCAGACCTCCGTGGCCTGCTGGGCTTCTTCTTCATCCAGGTAGGCGTCGGAACCAGCGAACTGGACACCGCCGGCCAGGAACGCGTCGCGGCCCGCACCGGAGCCATCCGGGGAGTACTGCACGGTGGCTTCGGGGTTGCTGGACTGGAATCCTGCGATCCAGGACTGCATGGCTGCGTCCTGCGAGGAAGCGCCAGCGCCGGTGAGGGTGCCCGTAACGCCGTTGCCGCCTTCAGTGCCGCCTTCAGTTGCGGTGCCGGTCGGGTTGTCGGTGCCGCAGGCGGTCAGAGCCAGAGCGGCGACGGAGAGAACAGCCGCGGCGCGGCCGAAGCGAAGAGCCTTCACTTGATATTGCCCCTTCCAGGGAGAACCGGGTGGGAGTGCCTCGATTGCACTCGGTGAGTAATAACGCACTCGGGTACGCGTTCCGAACCTATGCGCACCAGGTAAAGACGCTGAACGATTAAAGTAAACAGAAAGTTAACGGAAGGTGGACTTGCCTCCTTCTGGACGCGTCAAGCAACCGTTTGTGAGTGATCCCATATTCAAATCTGCTATGAGGCTTCGGCTTAGACTGATCCCATGGCCCCGCGGAACCGCTTCACTGACCTGTTGAGCTTTCTGCGCAAACGGTCCCGCGTCGGCCTGAAGCGCAGCCGAAATTCGATCGTTCCGGCACTCCAGATCACGGCCGGTGGCGTTGGCGCCTACGCGTTCGCCCAGTATGTGCTGGGACACGACGGACCGATCTTTGCCGCCACGTCTGCGCTGATCGCGCTTGGCTTCTCCCGTGAGGCGAGGGTCCGCCGCGTCCTGGAGGTGGCGGCGGGTTGCACCCTCGGCATCGCCGTAGGCGATTCGCTGCTGCATCTGCTCGGCACCGGAATCTGGCAGGCCGCCATCGTTCTTTTCCTGTCTGTGCTGCTGGCACGGTTCCTGGATACCGGGAATGTCTTTACCACCCAACTGGGCCTGCAGTCGCTGCTGGTGGTCATGCTGCCCGCGCCGGAAGGTGGGCCTTTCACCCGCTCACTCGACGCCGTCGTGGGCGGGCTGGTGGCGCTGCTGCTGACCATGCTGGTCCCGCGCGATCCGCGGCGGGAACCGAAGACGGATGTGCGCGTGCTGCTGGGCGAACTTTCGCAGGTGCTGCGTGAAACCGCAGCTGCCATCGCCCGAAGTGACTCCACCCTGGCGTGGCACGCCCTGGTCCGGGCCCGCAGCTGCCAGCCCAAAGTGGACAAAGTGAACACTTCCCTGAAGTCAGCCAAGGAGGTGGCCACGCTGTCGCCGGCCTACCGGCGCCATCGGGAGGAACTCGAGGACCTCGGCGGTGCCCTGCAATTCATTGACTTGGCCATTAGGAACAGCCGCGTGATCTCCCGGCGCCTTACCTCCGTCATCAACCATGCGGTGCTCGCCGACGAGGCGGTCGAATCCATCAGCGGGGTGCTGGAGGAAACGGCGGAGGCCGTAGACGTGCTGGCGGTCGCGCTGTCCAGCGGTGACAGCGTGGTGCGGGACCGGAACCTGCGGCGCGCCCGCAATGATCTCGCCTCGATCATTACCCGGATGCACCCGCGCACCCTCGCTGCCAGCGGCATGGAGGCGGAGGGATTCGTCCTGCTGTTCCGCCCTTTCATGGTGGATCTACTGCAGGCGACCGGACTGAGCCACGAGGAGGCCGCCGGCTACCTGCCGCGGCTGTAGTATTCCCGGTTCCGAATACTGTCACCGCCGTCGGGTAGCCTCGGTTGACATGAGCACCAGGACGTCACGCACCCCAGCATCACGCACCAGCAAAGCACCCGGTTACCGCTGCGGGGAATGCGGCTGGAGCACGGTCAAGTGGGTGGGCCGCTGCGGCGAGTGCCAGGCCTGGGGGACGGTTGAGGAAATCGGCCAGGTAGTAGCGCGTACAACGGCGGCCACCACCGTGATCACGCCGGCGCAGCGGATTGCCGATGTGGATGCCTCCGCGGCCACCTACCAGCCGACCGGCGTAAGTGAACTGGACCGGGTGCTGGGCGGCGGCCTGGTTCCGGGCGCGGTCATCCTGCTTGCCGGGGAACCGGGGGTGGGCAAGTCGACCCTGCTGCTGGACGTCGCCGCCCGCGTTGCAGGGAATGGCCGCGATGTCCTCTACGTCACCGGGGAGGAGTCCGCGGCCCAGGTGAAACTTCGCGCCGAACGCATCGGCGCTGTCGCCCCGTCGCTGTACATTACGGCTGAAAGCGACCTCGGCCAGGCGCTGGGACAGGTTGAGCAGGTCAACCCCGGCCTGCTGATCGTGGACTCGGTCCAGACGCTCAGCAGCTCGGCGGTCGACGGCGCTGCCGGCGGCGTCACGCAGGTGCGGGAAGTGACGGCCTCCGTGATCGCCGCGGCCAAGGCCCGGAACATGACCACCCTGCTGGTCGGCCATGTAACCAAGGACGGTTCCATCGCCGGACCGCGCCTGCTCGAACACCTGGTCGACGTCGTCTGCCAGTTCGAGGGCGAGCGCCACTCCCGGCTCCGCCTGGTCCGGGCGGTCAAGAACCGCTACGGTCCCACCGACGAAGTCGGTTGCTTCGACCTGACCGAGAGCGGGATCGAAGGCCTGGCGGACCCGAGCGGCCTGTTCGTCTCCCGCACCAAGGAGCCGGTAGCCGGAACCTGCATCACCGTCACTTTGGAAGGCCGGCGCCCGCTGCTTGCCGAGGTGCAGGCGCTGGTGGCCGAATCCGCCGGCGGCCAGGTGCGGCGCGCGACCAGCGGCCTGGATTCCTCCCGCGTCTCAATGCTGCTGGCCGTGCTGCAGATGCGGGCGGCCATGAACCTGGCCAAGGATGACAGCTACGTCTCCACGGTGGGCGGGATGAAGCTCAGCGAACCGGCAACGGACCTGGCCACAGCCCTTGCCATCGCGTCCGCCAAGAACCGGAAGCCGCTGTGGACCCGCATGATCGCCTTCGGCGAGGTCGGCCTGGCCGGAGAGGTGCGTCCGGTTCCGGGAATCAACCGGCGTATCCAGGAGGCCGAACGCCTCGGCTTCACGCACGCCGTCGTACCGGAAACCGCCAACGGGCCGGGACGGATTCCGCACGGGTTCAGGGTCCAGGAAGTGTCCCACCTGAGTGAAGCGATCCAGATCCTTTTCCAGGGCGATTAGTATTAGGCAGTCGGCATTCGGCCCAGCGCGCTGCGCCTGCTGCCGCCCAGACCGCAGGCGCTCCCGCAGGCCGGAAGGACAGATTACATGGCACGCAGCCCGGAAGATGTATTGAAGGCTACCCTCGCCAGGGTCGCCCCCGGTACCCAGCTGCGTGACGGTCTGGAAAGAATCCTGCGCGGCCGCACGGGTGCCCTGATCGTGCTGGGATTCGACCGCACTATCGACTCCCTGTGCTCCGGCGGCTTCGAAATCGGCATCGAATTCTCTCCGACGCGCCTGCGCGAGCTGGCGAAGATGGACGGGGCGATCATCTGCGACAAGGACGCCTCCAATATCCTGCGTGCGGGCGTCCAGTTGGTACCGGATCCCTCCATCGAGACCCAGGAGACCGGCACCCGGCACCGTACCGCGGAGCGGGTCGCCATCCAGACGGGTGTTCCGGTCATTTCCGTCAGCCAGTCCATGCAGATCATTGCGCTGTATGTCAACGGGCTGCGCCATGTGCTGGAAGGATCGGAGCCGGTCCTGGCACGCGCCAACCAGGCGCTGCAAACCCTGGAACGCTACCGGGCCCGGCTGGACCAAGTGACCAGCTCCCTGTCCGCGCTCGAAATCGAGGCCATGGTCACCGTGCGCGACGTCGCCGCGACGCTGCAGCGTGAGGAAATGGTGCGCCGCATCTCGGAGGAAATCAGCCAGTACGTGCTGGAGCTCGGTGTCGACGGGCGTCTGCTGTCCCTGCAGTTGGAGGAGCTGACGGCCGGTCTGGGACCCGGCAGCGAGATGATCCTGCGGGACTATTCCGATCCGTCGGGCAGCATCGAGGGCAAGCTCAAGACGCTGATGGAATTCAGTTCGCTGGACCTGATTGACCTTAACCGCATTGCCCAGGTGGTCGGCTTTGCCTCCGGCGCCGACTCGCTGGAAGCGGTGGTCCATCCGCGCGGCTACCGGCTGCTCTCCGGCATCAAGTCCGTACCCCGCGCAGTGGGCGACCGCCTGGTGGAGCACTTCGGCGGACTGCAGAATCTGATGGCGGCAAACATCAACGACCTGATGGCGGTGGAGGGGATCGGCGACCAGCGTGCCCGCACGGTCCGGGAAGGATTGTCCCGGATCGCCGAGACGAGCCTGCTCGACCGGTTTATGTAGCCGTCCGGCCGGTGCCGCGAGGCGCCGGTTCCGCGAGGCGCCGGTTCCGGGAGGCGTCAGGACAGTTCGAACTCGGCTGGTCCGCCGGAAATCTGCCCGAGTTTCGCCTGGAACTGATACGTTCCGGCACCGGCTGTCGATTCCACCGGCTGGCAGCCCGGAACCGTCCGGTTCCGTTCCCAGATGAAGTTCGCCTGCTCGGTGGTGCCCGGCTCAATGGTCCGCATTAGGTCCTGCGGTTCAACCTGGCAGTCCTTCGAGGAAAACACACGCTCTGCGTCGCTGGTAATGATGAATTCCATCTGCGTGGTACCGACATTGAGCTGGCAGGGCTCGGTTCCTACATTGGTTACGATCATGGTCAGTACCGGATTCCGGCCAGCTGGGTAGGCGTGCGCGTTCGTTTCCGCCGAGACCCTGACTTTGGAAGGGTCGCACACCTTGTCGTCGGAAGCAGACGAAGTCGAGGAAGCCGACGGTCCCGGGGAAGCGGATCCGTGCGGTTCATCCGCCGGCTGGGTTTCGGAGGGCTGAGGTTCCGCGGAGCCTTCCTCAGTCTGGGGCTGACCGGAGGCACCCAGGTTGCCCAGGAGGTTTGCGACCGCGATACCGCCCGCAATCAGTCCCGCCAGGATGAGCAGGGCCAGGATCGCGGCGACCAGCCGCCGTCGGCGGTACACAGCGGGGCTGGGGCGCCTGCGCGGCACCCCGGGGCGTCCGCCCCGCCCATGCGTTCCATTCCCGGCCATGCACTCAAGGCTACTAGCTACTGCTCCCGGGGTGGGCTCCACACCACGCCGAGCCGCCGCGGATTCACAGCGTTTTCACCGGTACAGTATTGGGATCGGGAGAGGAGGCCCATGGGAACGACGGCGCCGACTTCCGCTGTGCGCATGGCCCACGCCGGGGAACTGCACGGACGGATCATCGAGTGGTTCGGCATCAGCGGGCGGGATCTGCCTTGGCGTGACGCGGACCGGACTTCCTGGGGAGTCATGGTCAGCGAGTTCATGCTCCAGCAAACGCCCGTGGTGCGGGTGCTCCCCGTCTGGCGGCAATGGATGGAGCGCTGGCCCACCCCGGCGGCACTCGCGGCCGAGCCGGCCGGCGAAGCCGTCCGCTTGTGGGACCGGCTGGGATATCCGCGCCGGGCCCTGCGGCTGCACGCCGCAGCCAACGCCATTGTGGACCGCCACAGCGGACAGGTCCCGTCGACTTACGAAGAACTGCTGGCCCTGCCGGGAATCGGCACCTACACCGCCGCCGCCATCGCAGCTTTCGCCTTCGGCCGGCGGGAGACGGTGGTGGACACGAACATCCGGCGGGTCCACGCGCGGCTGATCGAAGGCCGTGCCCTCCCGTCGCGCTCCCTGACCGCTGCGGAGATGCGCCTCGCCGAACGCCTGATGCCGGACGACGACGGCACCTCCGTTGCATGGAACGCCTCGGTTATGGAGCTGGGCGCCATCGTCTGCACGGCCCGCTCCCCCAAGTGCGGCGACTGTCCCGTGCTCGACCGGTGCGCCTGGATTGCTGCTGGCCGGCCAGAGCCTGACTATGTGCCCAAGGGCCAGGCTTGGCACGGCACGGACCGCCAGGTGCGCGGAGCCATGATGGCCGTGCTGCGGGCGGCTGGGGAGCCGGTCCACCGGGAAGTGCTGCTGACCGGTCCGGCGGACCTCGGCTTTGCCCCCGACCCCGTGCTGCTCAAACTGCACGGGCTGAACGCGCCGCAGGAACAGTTGGAACGCGCCCTCGAAGGGCTGTTACAGGACGGTCTCGCCGAGGCCGTGGGCGCCGGGATCCGTTTACCGAATTGAGGCTAGTCGCTTCCGCCGGCGCGCTCCTAGGCTGAAGTATGCATCTTTCTCTTGCCAACGCGGTGCTGGCCGCGGCAGCGGTGGCCACCACCGGCTGCGCCACGGTTCCGGAGGCCTGCACGCAGATCGCGGCCCGGTCCGGCGTCGGCGTTACCGTCGCCGCTGAACTTGCCCCGGAAGTCACCGGAGTGCATTTGATCGTCTGCTGGAGCGGGCAGTGCGTGGAGGACAGTGTGGAGCTGTCGCCGGGGACCATCGCCGTGGACCAGGGCTGCGAATCCCCCGGGCCCGGCGATACTGCTGGAACAGCCGGCGCTGCAGGAACGGCCGGGCCGGATACCGCCTGTTCGGCGGTGCTGGAACCGGACGGAACGCTGGTCGGTTTCCTGGACATCCCGGATCTCCCTGCGGAACAGCTGGAGATCACCGCCCTGGGCTCCACGGCCGACGGCGGCATGCTGCCGGAGCGGACGACGACGGCGCCCGCGGAGCTGGTCTTCCCCAACGGGCCAGGCTGCGGCGGCGAAGCGCCGCAGGTTTCGGTCAGGCTGGACCGGGACGGTCTTCACGCGGAGGACGACTGAGCCCTGGCCAGGCACAGGCGGGTCCGCCGGCTCAGAGCTCGCCGAAGCCGTTCCGGACCTCGTCTTCCACCAGCTGAACGGCCTTGACCGCATCCGGTCCGGTGGCCGTCATGCTCAGCGTTTTGCCCTGCCCCAGACCCAGCGTCATCAGCAGCATGACGGATTTCGCATCCACGCCATTGATCTGGACCTCCGCGTCCAGGTCCGCCATGGCCTGGGCGATGTGCGCCGCGGGCCGGGCATGCAGGCCCATCGGATTGATGATCTCCCACGAACCCTGGCTGGCCGCGGCCGGCGGGCCAGGCGCCTCCAGCCGCGCAGGCACCGCCAGCGCGCCTTCCGCCGCACTGGCCACCGCAGCCAGCTCTGCCCCGGTCTGGGCGGCAACCGCCGCCGCTACGGCCCCCTCGACCAGCGGTGCATCCGCCAGCCGCACCCGGGCCCGCTGCCCGTCGTCCAGGAATTCGAGTACCGCTTCCGCTGTCATGAGGGCCGAGCCCAGGTCCACCAGCACCACTGTCCCGGAGCCGGCGTCGGCGCAGGCGATGGCCGCCTGGACCTTACCGAAACTGGTGCCGATGCCGCCGTCGTCCGTTCCGCCGGCCGGCGCCAGCACAACGTCAGGTGCCATTTGGGCGGCGAGTTCACAGACGCCGTCGGCCAGCTTCGCACTGTGGGAAACGATCACCAGGCCAACCCGGACCGTCACGCGACCTCCCCGTCCGCGGCATCCGCGGCCGCCTGCAGGAGCAGGGCGGTGGAAACCGCACCGGGATCGCGGTGGCCGGCGCTCCGTTCGCCGAGGTAGCTGGCACGGCCCTTGCGCGCCACCAGCGGGTCGGTGGCCTCGGCCCCGGCCTTGGCCGCATTCGCTGCCGCGGCGAGCGTCTGCGGCGCGGTGGCCCCGGCTGCGGCGGCGGTGTCCGCCGCCTCGACGGCCGGCGTCCAGGCATCGACCATGGTCTTATCCCCGACCTCCGCCTTGCCGCGCGCCACGATACCGTCCCGGGCTGCGGTCAGCGCCGCGACGACGCCGGCCGGGTCCAGTTCCGCCGCGTCGCCGAGCGCGGTCGACGCCCGCAGATAGGCCGTGCCGTAGAGAGGGCCCGCGGCACCGCCGATCGTGGACATGAGGGTCATCGCGGCCAGCTTCAGCACGGCCGCGGGCGTGGCAAGCGTTGCGGCGTCGGATTCCAGCTTCGCCAGGACTGCCTGGAAGCCGCGGTCCATGTTCTCGCCGTGGTCCCCGTCCCCGATGGCCCGGTCCAGGTCGATCAGCAGCTTGCGGTTTTCGGCAATGACGGCGGCACTGCGCCGGAGCCAGCCCACCGTCCAGTCCGTATCCAGCCGCACGGGAACTGTTTCCATCCCCATCCTTCCTCAATGCATCCGCTAGACACCCCAGCGCAGCGCCGGTGTATGCACCGGCGAATCCCACAGTTCAAGCATTTCGTCGTCGAGCTTCAGGACGGTGACGGACGCCCCCTGCATTTCAAGCGCGGTGATGTAATTGCCCACCAGCGAGCGCGCCACGGTGATGCTCTGCTGGGCCAGCACCTCCGCCGCGTGCCGGTAGACGATGTACAGCTCGCTGGCCGGGGTTCCGCCCATGCCGTTGACGAACAGCAGCACCCTCTCTCCTGCGGCGGCACCCAGATCTGCGAGCACCGGCCCCAGCAGGCGGTCGGTGATGGCGTCGGCATCCTCAAGCGGAATGCGGTGTCGGCCCGGTTCGCCGTGGATGCCGATGCCTATCTCGATCTCATCCTCAGGCAGGTCAAAGCTCGGCTCGCCCGCATGCGGCACGGTGCAGGCTGAGAGCGCCACCCCCATGGACCGTACGTTTTCGTTGACGCGCCGGCCAAGGGCCGCGACGGCCTCCAGGCCATCGCCCCGTTCCGCCGCCGCGCCGGCAATACGTTCCACGAGCACCGTTCCGCCGACTCCACGCCGGCCTGCCGTAAACAGCGAATCTTCAACCGCAACGTCGTCGTTGACCAGCACGGTACGCACCATCACACCCTCGGCCTCCGCCAGTTCCGCGGCGGTTTCGAAGTTCAGCACGTCGCCCGTGTAGTTCTTCACGATCTGCACGACGCCGGCACCTCCATCCACTGCGACGGTCGCCGCGAGGATCTGGTCCGGGGTCGGCGAGGTGAAGACGGCACCCGGCACGGCGGCGTCGAGCATTCCCCGCCCCACATAACCGGCATGCAGCGGTTCGTGACCGCTGCCGCCGCCGGAAACCAACCCGACCTTCCCCTGCACCGGCGCGTCCCTGCGAGTAATGAAGGTGGGATCGCTGTGGACGGTGACCAGCTCCGCGTGCGCCAGGCCAAAGCCTTCCAGGGACTCGTCCACCACAGCCTTCGGATCATTGATGAGCTTCTTCACGAATGAACCCCTCTTTGCGGTTACGGCCCGTCCGCGGCTGCGCCCGGCGGCCACCTGTCCACCTTAACCCGGCGGCATGTGCGGGAACAGAGCTTCCGGAGACTGGTGGAAAGGCTGCTTAAATGCCTGCGGGAGAGGCAATTGCCCCTCCCACAGTCCGGTCAGCGGACTTCCGTCATGGCTTGTCCTTGTTGGTCGCGTCCTTGAACGCGTCCTTGACATCCTCGCCGGCGTTCTTCACGTCCGCCTTGGCCTGGTCCATTTTGCCTTCAGATTCCATACTGCGGTCATCCGTGGCGCCGCCGACGCCTTCCTTGGCCTTGCCCTTTGCCTTCTCGGCTGCGTTCTCGATCCTGTCGCCAATACCCATCGTTTTTCTCCTTATCCAACTCGTCCAACGGCGTCGAACGGTTCAGCCGCCTTCATTCGGGGCGGATTCCGGTGGAGCTGGGGCGGATCACTGCTGCCCGAAGCGCTCCTGGGCACCATCAATAAGCTCGTTGGCCTTGCCGGCCAGGCCGCCCTGCTGGCCCTCATCGTTAAGATTCTGGTCGTCCGGGTTGCCCTGCGCGTTCTCGAATGCGTTCTGGGCGGTGTTCTTGATGTCTTCAAAACCCATGAAGTGACTCACTTTCGTTGTCGACACCAGCTCAACTCGTCGAGAAGAACCGTTAGCATCCAAAGGAATACTAAGTTTGCTTAGCATAACCCTGCTGATGGTTTATTCGCCACCCGCCCCGCCATACTGTCGGCATGACCGTCGCCGTTGAGCAGGCCATCTCCAATATGATCGGCTGGTGCAGGGTACTGTGCCGGACCTGATGACCAGCCAACGCGGGGTGTTGCCGACGACCGCCACCGGAATGCTCGGCGGCAGGTACGACGCCTCCGTCATGGACAGTTATGCCGAAATGGCGCTGGCGCGCGGCCAGAAGCGCCTGGCCGAGGCGGCGGGCTTCCGCAGCGTGGGCAAATACACCGTGTGGCTTCGGAATTCCTGACGAACGCCCGGCTCAGAAGTTCCGGATCATCCGGGTGTTGCCCAGCGTATTGGGTTTGACCCGGGCCAGGTCGAGGAACTCCGCCACGCCCTCGTCATGCGAGCGCAGCAGCTCGGAATAGACCTCCGGGTCCACCGCGGACTGGTCCGCCATGACCTCGAAGCCGTGCCGCTTGAAGAACTCCACCTCGAAGGTCAGGCAGAAGACGCGGCGCACACCCAGCTGGCGTGCGTCCTCCAACAGTTGCTCCACGAGCGCATGGCCCACTCCCTTGCCCCGCCAGCTGTCCGCGCTGGCCAGGGTGCGGACCTCGGCCAGATCCTCCCACATCACGTGCAGGGCGCCGCAGCCGATGACTTCGCCCTCGCCGGACTCGGCGATCCGGAATTCCTGCAGGCTTTCGTAGTAGGCCACCGCCTCCTTCTGCAGCAGCACGCGGCCTTCGGCCAGCGGTGCCACCAGCCGGCGGATGTGCGCCACGTCGGAGGTGCGGGCGGGCCGGACGCTGAAGGAAGAAGCCATAGGGGAATCCTACGTCCGCCCTACAGTCCCAGCTCCGCAGGCAATCCGATCTCCTCGCCGAGGACGTGCCGGGCCAGGAAGTTCTCCACCACCGAATACCAGACCTTGACATGCTGGGGCTTGAGGACCCAGTGGTTCTCATCCGGAAAGTACAGGAAGCGATGCGCCGTCGCCCCGCTCGCATCGGCCGCCAGCCGGGACTTGGACAGCAGTTCGTACCACAGCCGCAGCCCCTCGCTGATCGGGACGCGGTAGTCCTTGTCCCCGTGGACCACCAGCATCGGCGTGCCGATCCGCTCCACATTGTGGTGCGGCGAATACCTGGCCGCCATTTCCGGCGTCATTTCCCGCTCCCAGTAGTGGGAATAGTCGGTGGTGGGCCCGAACTGATCCAGCGCCCAGAGGCTGGCGTGGGTGACGATCGCGTTGAAGCGGTCCGTCTGCCCCGCCACCCAGTTGGCCATGTAGCCGCCGAAGGATCCGCCCATGGCCGCAGTCCGGGTTTCGTCCAGGTCCGGCCGTTCCAGCATGGCATCGGTGATGGCCATCAGGTCCGTGTACGGAGCTCCGCCCCACTGGCCCCAGCCGCGCTGGATGAAGTCCTGGCCGTAGCCAGTGGACAGCGCGGGATCCGGCAGCAGTACGGCATACCCCTTCGCGGCCAGCAGCCAGGGGTTCCAGCGCCAGCTCCAGCTGTTCCAGGAGCTGAGCGGCCCGCCGTGGATCCATACCAGCAGCGGCGTCGGCTCCTCCGGGTGCACGCCCGCCAGGTCGGCGCCCTCGGGCAGGGCCAGCCAGCCGCGCACGCGGCGGCCGTCCGCCGTCGTTGTTTCCACTTCCTCGATGCGGCCCGGCAGCTTGGGCCGCGCCGCCGGCGCGGGCAGGGCCACGGTATCCCCGGTGGCCAGGTCGATCCGCACCGCTTCGGGCGGGAATGCGTACGAGCTGCGCAGCGCGTACGCCGTCCGCCCGTCCGGCGCCACCGCCACGTCGGTGTAGGCCGCGTCGTCCCGGGTCACCTGCCTGACCTGCCCGGTGGCGGCCTCGATAGTGAAGACGGGCGCCCGGCCGTTGTCATCGGCGGTGACGACGACGGCGGAACCGTCCGGCAGCCACGCCCACGGATGCGGCCAGCGGTCCCAGTCCGCCGCCAGCGGCAACGGCTCGCCGCCGTCGACCGGCAGCAGTTCCAGCTTGGTGCGCGGCGCAGCGGTGGCACTGCCGACGGTCTCGCGGACTACGACGACGGTCTGGCCGTCCGGACTCACCGGCCCCGGTTCCAGGTAGGCGTCATCGTCCTCGAGAATGACGCGACGTTCACCGGTGGCGACGTCGATCCGCGCCAGCGCCCAGCGGTCATCCGCTTTGGCCCGGGGCGTGGTGAGTTTGGTGAAGACCGCGGTGCCATCGGGGCTGAGCACCGGATGGGCCTCGCGCAGGGCCGGCCCGGCGCCGGCGGTGATGTCCCGGAGCTTCAGCGGCACCTCGGCGTCCACGGTGGCGGGCAACAGCGACTCCCGCTTGCCCGTCTCGACGGCGAAGAAATGCGGCTCCCCGGGACCCAGATCCATGTCCCAGAAACGGACGGGGTAGCCCGAGTGCAGGATGGCGCCGACCTTCCGGTCCTTGCGCGCCTTGCGCCGGCCGGCGTCGTCCTCTTCGCTGCGGGAACCGGGCAGCACTTCAGCGGTGACGACGGCGGTGTCCGCGGCCCGCGCCGCGGTGATCCCGGAGATTCCGCCCGGACGGGAGAGGACCACGCGGGCCTCGCCGCCCTGGGCCGGAAGCTTCCACAGGGCCACTACCTCCTCGTCACCGTCCTGGCTGGCGCCATTCTCAGGGTCCGGGCGGGAGGAGGTGAAGAGCAGATCCCCGTTGGCCAGGAAGGCCGCGCCGGATTCACCCTTGGCGCTGCGGGTAATGCGGCGGGCCGCACGTTTGCCGGCGGGATCCAGCTCCCACAGCGCGGTGGTGTAGGAGGTGGACTTGGTATCGAGGGTGGCCACGGTCGTGACCAAGCGCGTGCCGTCCGTGCTCAGCGCCAGCCCGCTCACCCGCGGCAGCGCAATGTAATGGTCCAGGTCATGGAACGGAGTGGCGGGGCCGCGGGATGCCTTCGAATCTGTCATGCTCCACCCCTACCACTGATATGGGCCGGTGCACAGGGTTCCGGGGCAGTGCAAGGGGGAGCAATGCAGGGGCCTAGACCGCCGCGGGGCCGCGTTCCCCCGTGCTGACCCGGATCACCTGGCTGACCGGGACCACCCAGACCTTGCCGTCCCCCGTCCGGCCGGTGTGGGCGGCGGCAACAATCTCGTTGACGAGCCACTCCACGTCCTCGTCATTGGCCAATACCTCAAGGCGGACCTTCTCCACCGAATCCACCCGGTATTCGGCGCCGCGGTAGCTCTCCACGTGCCCGCGCTGGCGTCCGATGCCGGAGGCGCTGGAAATCGTCATGCCGCTGACCCCCATGCCGGCCAGCGCCGCCTTGACCGGCTCCAGCTTGCCCGGCTGGATGACGGCGGTGATCAAGTGCATTGCGGCCGGCTACTTCAGTTCCGCCAGCTTGGCTTTCCAGAAGGTCCGCCAGTGCTCCAGCTGCTCGGGCGATTCCAGCCGCTCATGCTGCAGGCTCAGCGCCGACTTTCCGGGCGTCTTCTCATAGATGTTCACATTGACCCGCGAACCATCCGCCAGTCCGCAGCGCCAGTAGCGCCACTTGGCCGAATCGCTCAGCTCCGGTCCGCGCGAGACGGCGATGCCGGAGAACCCGTCCGCGTCGCCCAGCAGGGCAATCCATTTGTCCCGGGCCTCGTCCATTGATCCGGCCACCGTCTTGCTCACGGAGGTCTGGAACTCGCCGTCGCAGTCCTGGCCGGGCATGCGCCGGCCGATCTGCTGCTCGTAGGCAACCGTCGCTGACTGCGCCCACCAGCCGTCGGCGATCCCAGCCTCGTGCAGGGCCGCGGCAATCTCCTTATGGGAAAGATCCGGGGCCTTGATTCCGGCCAGGAATTTCTCGACTTCCGCCCACGGACGGCCAATGCCGTTCTCGATGGCTTCGATGTTCATGCTGCGGACCATGGCTTCTCCTTACGGGCACAGGAATGCCCCGTCCCCGGACAACCCGGGGACGGGGCAGACGGCAATCAGCTGGATACTTCCTCGAGTGCCTTCGGCTGGCTGTGGCCGGCGAAGACGAACTTCGCGTCGTCCCCCTCGCCTTCCACGTCCACCGAGACGATCTCGCCGGACTTGAGTTCGCCGAAGAGGATCTTCTCGGAGAGCTGGTCCTCGATGTCGCGCTGGATTGTGCGGCGCAGCGGACGGGCACCCATGGTCGGGTCGTAGCCGCGGGTGGCCAGCAGGACCTTGGCGGCCGGGCTGAGCTCGATGCTCATGCCCTTGTCCGCGAGCCGGAGCTGCAGGCGGGCGACCATCAGGTCCACGATCTCGACGATCTCCTCCTGGGTCAGCTGCGGGAACACCACGACGTCATCGACACGGTTGAGGAACTCGGGGCGGAAGTGCTGCTTGAGCTCTTCCTGGACCCGTGCCCGCATCCGCTCGTAGCCGGTCTTGGTGTCTGTCCCGGACTGGAAGCCGGTGGGGACGCCCTTTGAGATGTCGCGGGTTCCAAGGTTGGTGGTCATGATGATCACCGTGTTCTTGAAGTCCACGACCCGGCCCTGGCTGTCCGTCAGGCGGCCGTCTTCAAGGATCTGCAGCAGCGAGTTGAACAGGTCCGCGTGGGCCTTCTCCACCTCGTCGAACAGCACTACGGAGAACGGCCGGCGGCGGACCTTCTCGGTCAACTGGCCGCCCTCCTCGTAGCCGACGTAGCCCGGAGGGGCACCGAAGAGGCGGGAAACCGTGTGCTTCTCGGAGTACTCGGACATGTCCAGGGTGATCAGGGCGTCCTCTTCGCCGAAGAGGAACTCCGCCAGCGCCTTGGCCAGCTCCGTCTTGCCGACGCCCGTCGGCCCGGCGAAGATGAACGAGCCGCCCGGACGCTTGGGATCCTTTAGGCCGGCACGGGTGCGGCGGATCGCCTGGGACAGGGACCTGATGGCTTCGTCCTGGCCGATCACGCGCTTGTGGAGCTCCTGCTCCATGTGCAGCAGGCGGGTGGACTCTTCCTCCGTCAGCTTGAAGACCGGGATGCCGGTGGAGTTCGCCAGCACCTCGGCGATCAGATCGTCGTCGACCTCGGCGATATCGTCAAGGCCGCCGCTCTTCCACTGGCGTTCCTTGTCCGCCCGCTGCTCCTGCAGCTTCAGCTCCTTGTCCCGCAGCGAGGCGGCGCCCTCGAAGTCCTGCGCGTCGATCGCGGACTCCTTCTCCTTCTTCAGGTCGGCGATGCGCTCGTCGATCTCCTTCAGCTCCGGCGGGGCCGTCATCCGGCGGATGCGCAGCCGCGCGCCCGCCTCGTCGATCAGGTCGATTGCCTTGTCCGGCAGGAAGCGGTCGGAAATGTAGCGCTCGGCCAAGGTCGCGGCGGCCGCCAGCGCGCCGTCGGTGATGGACACGCGGTGGTGGGCCTCGTAACGGTCGCGCAGGCCCTTGAGGATCTCGATGGTGTGGGCCACGGAGGGTTCCTGCACCTGGATCGGCTGGAAGCGCCGCTCCAGAGCGGCGTCCTTCTCGATGTGCTTGCGGTACTCATCCAGCGTGGTCGCACCGATGGTCTGCAGTTCACCGCGGGCCAGCATCGGCTTCAGGATCGACGCTGCATCAATGGCGCCTTCGGCGGCACCGGCGCCCACCAGCGTGTGGATCTCGTCGATGAAGAGGATGATGTCCCCGCGGGTACGGATCTCCTTCAGGACCTTCTTCAGCCGCTCTTCGAAGTCGCCGCGGTAGCGGGACCCTGCCACCAGGGAACCGAGGTCGAGGGTGTAGAGCTGCTTGTCCTTCAGCGTCTCCGGAACATCGCCGCGGACGATCAACTGGGCCAGGCCCTCGACGACGGCGGTCTTGCCGACGCCGGGCTCGCCGATCAGGACCGGGTTGTTCTTGGTGCGGCGGGAGAGGACCTGCATGACGCGTTCCATCTCATGCGCACGGCCGATCACCGGGTCCAGCTTCGCCTCGCGGGCAGCCTGGGTCAGGTTGCGCCCGAACTGGTCCAATACCACGGACCCGGCGGGCGTGCCCTCCTGCTGCTGGCCGCCGGAGGTGACCGGCTCCTTGCCCTGGTAGCCGGAGAGCAGCTGGATGACCTGCTGGCGGACGCGGTTTAGGTCCGCCCCCAGCTTCACCAGCACCTGGGCCGCCACCCCTTCGCCCTCACGGATGAGGCCGAGCAGGATGTGCTCAGTGCCAATGTAGTTATGTCCGAGCTGCAAAGCCTCACGCAGGGAGAGCTCAAGCACCTTCTTGGCGCGCGGCGTGAAGGGGATGTGGCCGGATGGGGCCTGCTGGCCCTGGCCGATGATCTCCTGAACCTGTTCGCGCACGGCACCGAGGGAAATACTCAGCGACTCCAGGGCCTTGGCGGCAACACCCTCGCCCTCATGGATGAGGCCGAGCAGGATGTGCTCGGTGCCAATGTAGTTGTGGTTGAGCATGCGGGCCTCTTCCTGGGCCAGCACGACAACACGTCGGGCACGGTCGGTAAATCTCTCAAACATGAGGCGCTCCTTGCTACTGCGTATTCTGATGCTACGACGGCGCAAGGGCCTGTGGTGGTTTGTTCGCCACGGGCGTGAATAAGACGCTTGCGGTTCCCCGGTCTTGACTTACTCCCCTTGACTTCCGCCCTATGCGTGGGCGCGGCGGTACGCCTCCACGATCCCGCTCTGCACACGGCCGCGTTCACTGATGGTGTAGCCGTTGGCCCGGGCCCACTCGCGGATCTGGGCTGCTTCCTGGTTGCGGGCCGGCCCCGGCTTGGCCTTTCCGGCCGCCGCACGCGCGGTCACTTTGCGGCTCTTATCCGTATAGGGCCTGACCAGCTCGCGGAAAGCCTTGGCATTCTTTTCGGAAAGATCAATTTCATACTGGGACCCGTCCAGCGAGAACCGCACCGTTTCATCCGCCGTGCCGCCGTCAATATCGTCCACGAGAATGATCTTTACCTGCTGCGCCACGAAAACTCCTCATAGATGGAATCATCAATTACCGGTGAATTAATGCTTACCCCCGGGTAAATTATGGCCCATCGGAAATGGCGCGTCAAAGAATGCTAGGAATTGTCCTTCCGCTGTTTCCGGTGCTCCGCTTCGGCTAATGCCTTCCGCTCCGAACGGTCGGCGTTGAAAACCGCGCGCATGGCGACGTAGAAAACTGCGCCGACACAAACCGACGGGAGAAGTACTGCTATATATTCCATCACTATCCTTGTCTCGGTCCGGCGGGACCGGCCCGCCGCCTATTCCGGCTTCATCAGCGGGAAAAGAATCGTTTCCCGGATTCCCAGCCCGGTGAACAGCATGACCAGCCGGTCAATACCCAGGCCCAGGCCGCCCATCGGCGGGGCGCCGTATTCAAGGGCGCGCAGGAAGTCCTCATCCAGCTGCATTGCTTCCACGTCCCCCGCCGCGGCCAGCGCGGACTGCGCTGTCAGGCGTTCACGCTGGATGACGGGATCCACCAGTTCGGAGAATGCGGTGCCGCGCTCCATCCCGCCAATAATCAGGTCCCATGCCTCGATCAGCCGGCCGTCCTTGCGGTGCGGGCGGGCCAGCGGCTGGGCGGACGGCGGATAATCGCAGACGAAAGTCGGCTGAATGAGCGTGGGCTCGACGATTTCCCCGAAAAGTTCGACCACCAGCTTTTCCGCGTCCCACGCCGGATCGAAGACCACCTCGAATTCCATGGCCAGGGCCTGCAGGGTGGCAATATCGGTATCCGGCGTGATTTCCCGGCCCACCGCCTTGGACAGGCCCGGATAAACCGGCAGCCACGTCCAGTCCGCGTCAAGATCAATGTCGCCGGCCGGGGTGGAAATTACCCGGCTGCCGACGGCGTCGGCGCAGGCCAGAATAATCCGGCGCATGAGTTCGGCCATCGTGTATTGATCGCCATAGGCTTCATAAGCCTCCAGCGTCGTAAATTCCGGGCTGTGGGTGGAATCCACCCCTTCATTGCGGAAAACACGCCCAATTTCGTAAACGCGCTCCACCCCGCCCACGACGGCGCGCTTCAGGAAAAGTTCCGTGGCAATGCGCAGAGTCATCGGCTGGTCGAATGCATTCAAATGCGTGCCGAAAGGACGTGCTGTCGCACCGCCGTGGATGAGCTGCAGAATAGGGGTTTCGATTTCCAGATAATCAGCGCTGTTAAGCGTATCCCGGACAGCGCGGATAACGGCGGCCCGGGTCCGGACGGTATTGCGGGCGGACTCGCGGACGATCAGGTCAACGTAGCGCTGGCGGACGCGGTTTTCCTCGGACAGCTCGTTATGCAGGGTCGGCAGCGGCCGCAGGGACTTGGACGCCATCTGCCAGGCATCCGCCATGACGGACAGCTCGCCGCGCTTGGAGCTGATGACCTCGCCGCGGATGAATACGTGGTCGCCCAGGTCAACCAGTGCCTTCCAGTCGGCGAGCGCTTGCTCGCCGATATTCGCCAGGCTGAGCATGGCCTGCAGCCGGGTGCCGTCGCCCTCCTGGAGCGTGGCAAAGCACAGCTTGCCGGTGTTGCGGATGAAGACCACCCGCCCGGCGACGCCCACGATCTCCCCGGTGGTCTCGTCAGCCTGCAGATGTCCGTACTTTTCGCGGACCTGCGCCAGGGTGTGCGTGCGGTCGACCCCCACCGGATAGGCCTCATGGCCGCGTTCCAGCAGTCGGGCACGCTTGTCCATGCGGATATGCATCTGTTCGGATGCGTCGGCGGCTTCCGGCTGCAGTTCTGGCTTCAGGGGAGGGGTTTGCTTCGTCACGGTATATAAGTTTACGGGCATTAAGCAGGCATCCGGCCCGCCCGGCCCGGAACGGGACGGGAACCGGCCCGGAGGTCAGCCGCCGAGCGGCATATTGTCGATCAGCCGCACCGCACCGACCTTGGCTGCGATCAGGGCCAGCGCCTCGCCCGTGAAAGGGGTGTCCTGGCAGTTAAAGGCCAGCGGTTCAAGCGTGTCCGGATCAACGACGTCGAAATAGTCCAGTTCCACCAGCGGCTGGCTGCGGACCATCGCTTCAGCGGACTGCAGGTCCAGCGGCTTGCGTGCGGCCGCCCGTTCCTTCAGCAGCCGCAGCGCCCGGGACAGCACCAGCGCCGCTTCCCGCTGGTCCTCGTCCAGGAAGCGGTTGCGGCTGGAGAGCGCCAGCCCGTCGCTGTCCCGGACCGTCGGCACGCCCACGATATCCACCGGAAAATCCAGGTCATCCACCATGCGGCGCACCAGCGCCAGCTGCTGGGCGTCCTTCTGCCCAAAATACGCCCGGTAGTCGGCCGGCAGGGCGGGAGCCCCGGCGTGCAGCAGCTTGGCAACCACGGTCAGCGCGCCGTCGAAATGGCCCGGCCGGGAAGCGCCCTCGAACTTCTCCCCCAGTGCACCCGAGCTCACCCGCACCAGCGGCGCGCCGCCCGGGTACATCTCCTCCACAGCCGGGGCGAACACTATGTCCACGCCGCACTCGCCAAGGATCTGCAGGTCCGCCTCCAGGGTGCGCGGGTAGCGCTCCAAGTCCGCCGCCTCGCCGAACTGCAGCGGGTTCACGAAGATACTGGCGACGACGACGTCGTTGGCCTCCCGCGCGGCCGCCGCCAGCGCCTGGTGGCCGGCATGCAGCGCGCCCATGGTCGGGACCAGGGCCTGGCCGGGATGCCGGTCGCGGCGGGCGGCGGTGAACTCCTGGAGCAGTTCCGCGCTGGCGGCCTTCAGCTCGGCATGGGTCTTGACAAGGCGGGGCAGCGCCGTCACTGGTCCGGTCCTTCCGTTGGGTTGCTCAACGCTTGAATAATAGCCGCGGCCTGGGCCTCGTTCAGCAGCCCGCGGGACAGCGCCCGCATCGCCGTCGCCCTGGCCATCGCCTGGTAGGCGGCGCGGATATCCGCCGGACCGCCGTCGGCCTCATGGGCAACCAGCGCTCCGCGGTGGGCCCGGACCGTCCCAACGTCGCCGCGCGCCACCGGGCCGGTGAGCACCCCCTCCCCTGCCGCCAACGCGTTTTCCAAGGACGCCCGCATCAGCGGGCCCAGCAGCCGGTCCGGCTGCTCCACGCCGATATCCTGCAGCAGCTGGGCGGACTGGGCGGTGATCGTGACCAGATGGTTCGAGGCGTGTGCCAGTGCGCAGTGGTACAGCACCCGGTCGCGCTCCTCGATCACCACCGGTTCGGCCCCCATCTCCACCACGAGCGCCTGGGCGATGGGCAGCACGGCCGCGGGCGCCGTCACGCCGAACGAAGAGTCCGCCAGCCGGGTCAGGTCCAAGCTCATGCCGGTGAAGGTCATCGCCGGATGCAGCGCCAGCCCAATCGCGCCCCTGGCCCGGGCCGGCGCCAGCACCTCCGTGCCGTAGCGGCCGGAGGTGTGGACCACCAGCTGCCCTGCCTGCCAGGCACCGGTTGCGGCCAGGCCGCCCACCAGCTCCGCCAGGGCGTCATCCGGAACCGCCAGCAGCACCAGTTCGGCCCGCTCGATGATTTCGGGGATCTCCAGCACCGGCACACCGGGGAGCAGGTTTTCGGCCCGCTCGCGGCTCGCCTCCGAAACGGCGGAAACTCCGACGACGGCGTGCCCCGCCGCCCGCAGGGCCGCACCGAGGACGGCGCCCACCTTGCCGGCCCCGACCACCCCGACGCCCAGCCGCCCCGGCCTCCGCGATGCGTCACTCATGCTGTTGGTCCTCCTTCGCCGGGAGCGTCCGGGTGGGTTTCGACCCGCTCGTGCCTCGCTCCCTCAACCACCGGGGGCATGGCAGGCGGGGTTTCGAGCCAGTGGTCCCGGTCGTGCAACCGGCGCGCCTGGCGCGCACGCTCGGCCTGCTCGTCGAACAGCCGCAGGGCGGCATCGGTCCCCGCCTGGACCACGCGCGGGGACACCGGTCCCGGCGTCGAATGCAGCACCAGATCCGCCACCTTGCAAAGCCGGGCCAGCGGCCCCTGGTGCAGGGCCATGGACTGGATCCGTTCGTGCGGCACCACGTCGAGGCCGCGCCAGAACACTCCGGACCTGATGAGCAGCGCGGTGCCCGTCACGGCGAAGCCATTGCGCCGCCAGGAAATGGGCGCCAGCCAGCGGGCACGCCGTGGAGTGGTGACAAAACCGCCGTCGTGGTTCCGGCCCTGCAGCCCGGCTGTGAAGACCGCCACCGGATCCGCGCTCCCGGGATCCGGCAGCACCAGCGCCAGCATCTGCATGACTTCCTCGCGGGTGCCCACCGGAAGCAGTGTCGTCCGGCCCGAATTTTCGGCGCTCAGGCCGTAGCCGGCCACATTGACCTGCATCTTGTACCAGCCCGCGATGCGCCACAGCGGGGACTGCGTGATGGCCACCGCCTGCACGCGCCCCGGCGGTACCGTCTGCGCGCGGGTATCCAGCAGGCCGTACCGCAGCCGAAGACCGTCCGGCGAGATGGCGGCGCGGAAATTGAAGCCGGTGCTGAAGACACTCCAGTAGGAGGCCAGCACCGCGATCACCACCGGGACCACGGCAGCGGCGCTCAGCGGCTGCCAGAAGGCCGCGGCCGCTCCGGCGGCAATGATGGCTGCCAGCAGCAGGACCGTGGCACCGGAGAGCACGGCGGCGCCCAGGATCCGGCCGGGCCGCAGTTCCAGGATCTGGTGTTCGGGCGCCTCGGGCACCGCGTCCGGCCGCTCCGGATCGAGCGTGAGGCCCGCGGCCCGGGCCAGGATGGTGGCGCGCAGCTGCTGGGCCTCGCCGAGGCGCAGGAAGGCCAGCCGCACGGCGGATTCGCCGGCGTCGGCCACTTCGAATTTGAGCTCGGCCAGGGAGAAGACCCGGGCCAGGAAGGGCTGCACAACGTCGATGGCCTGGACCCGGTCCAGCCGCGCCTGCCGGTTCTGCCGGAAGACGACCCCGGAGTTGACCTTCACGTGCTCCTCGGTGACCTGGTACCGCGTGAAGTACCAGGACAGGAAGAAGCCGCCGCCGACCAGCAGGAGCGCCAGCAGGATGATCCCGATGGCCCAGGGCAGACGGTCCCCGAGCTCCGTGGGCAGGCCGAAGACGGGCTCGCCGGTGAACAGCCCTTCAAACCAGTCACGGCCGAAGATGAAGGCAAAGGCCAGCAGGGCGATCCAGCCGCGGACCAGCGGCGAGATCGGATGGACACGGTGCCATTCCTCCGGGGCATCGGGCACCGGCCCGGGTGCAGGGCCCGGTCCTGGCTCCGGCGTGCTCATAGCCCGGCCAGCCTGGCCTCGCCCCGGGTGGAGAGCTGCTCACGCAGGCGCGCGCCCTCCTCGGCCGGAAGCCCGGGAATGACCGCGTTGGTGCCGGGGGCTGCGGTGTGCAGCTTCAGCGAAGCCAGCCCGAAAGCGCGCTCCAGCGGGCCGACCGCGACGTCCACGTACTGCATGCGGCCGTACGGGACCACCAGGGTCCGCTGGAAAAAGATCCCGCGGCGGATCAGCAGGTCCTCGTGGCGTTCGGCATAGCCGATGGCGCGGACCTGGCGGGGAACCAGCAGCCCGCGCCACAGCGCAAGGGCCAGGGCGCCGGCGGCCAGCAGCCACGCCAGCCACCCGGGGAATCCGGGCCAGATGTCCAGCGTCCGCAGCACCAGCGGAACGGAAAAGACCGCGACGTTGACCAGCGCGCTGATAGCCCAGCCGATCAGCCTGACCGTGATGTACTTCGGGGACACCCGGCGCCACTGGATCCCGGCTGGATCGATCGGTTCGCTAGGCATATTCGCCCTCCCCGTCCGCCGTGGAGGCGTCCTCGTCGGCCGGGTTCATGTCCTCCGGCGGCAGCTTGCAGAAGCGCTCCACCACGAGTCCGACGACGACCATCACCGCGCCGCCGCCCATCATGGCCAGTGCGTCCAGGGTGGGCTGCTGGGTGCTGCGCACGCTCCACAGCGTCAGCTGGTCAATGAAAATGCCGGTGTGCCAGCCGAACAGCAGCGCCCCGGCGTAGGCCGTCGCCTGCGCCAGCACCAGCGTGCGGGCAGCGAGGATGGGGTCCAGCGGATGGTCCCGCTTGCCGTTGCGCCAGCGCAGCACCCGGATGCCCAGCACCAGGGTGAAGACCACAATGAAGAGCATGGTCAGCAGGGAACTGAGGTGCAGCACCGGAACGGGGTAGCCGTTGCGGTTGGCCCAGAGGTTGGCCGCCCAGCCGATTCCGCAGAAAATCAGGATGATGATCGCCAGCCAGCTGAACTTGGTTGTCCTCACGGCTGTTCAGCCCTCAGAGCACCTTCGTAGAGCTGGAGGTCGCCGAAGTCCGCTGCCTGCGCCGCCAGCTGGCCGACGGGCACACCGTTCAGCGTCGCGGCCGAATCCATCCACGCCCACGGCTGGAGCACGAAGGCCCGTTCGTGGGCGCGCGGGTGGGGCAGGACCAGCGTGCCGTCGTCCATGGTCAGATCATCGTAGGTAATAATGTCCACGTCCAGGGTCCGCGGCCCCCACCGGACGTCCCGGACGCGATGGTGTTTGTCCTCCACCACGTGGCAGCGCGCCAGCAGTTCGTGCGGGCTGAGGTCCGTCTCCACCTCGATGACCATGTTGAGATAGTCCGACTGCTCCGGTCCGCCGACGGGCTTGGACACCACCACCGGGGATACCTCGACCAGCCTGACGTGGCGCGTGTCCACCAGGTCCGCGACGGCCAGGGACAAGGTGTCGTGGCTGGCGCCCAGGTTGCTGCCCAGGGCAAGTACTGCTCGGACCATCATGGGCGCTCCCGGTAAATAGTTATGGCGACATCGCCGAAGGGCACCTGGATCGGTGCCTTGGGTTTGTGGACGGTGACCTCGACGGCCGCGACGGCGAAGCTGTCCAGGACATGCCGGGCCAGCCGCTCGGCAAGCGTTTCGATCAAATTCAGCGGCTCGCCGGCGATGATGTCCGCTACCTGCTCGGCCAGCTCGCCGTAGTTGGCGGTCTTTGCCAGGTCGTCACTTTCCGCGGCCGCCCGGATGTCGGTATGCAGCACCACGTCAACGACAAAAGGCTGGCCTTCGCGGCGCTCATGGTCGAAGACACCGTGGTAGCCCACGGCCGTGATCCCGCTCAGCGAGATCCGGTCCCGCCGCAACGCCCGGTCCTCATTGACTTGCTGCAGCACGGTTACCTACTTGGTCCAGGCGGCGGTGACCTTGACCGCGTCCAGGTTCCCGACGACGTCGTGCACCCGGACGCACCAGGTGCCGCTGGCCGCGGCCAGTGCGGTGGTGGCGATCGTCGCCGCGTCGCGCTCGGCCGGCGGCGCAGCCTTGCCGGCGGACGTCAGCAGCGTACCGAGGAAGCGCTTGCGCGAAGTGCCGACCAGCACCTTGTGGCCGAGCAGTTGGAAACGCTCCAGGGCGCGCAGCAGCGCCCAGTTGTGTTCCCCGTTCTTGGAAAACCCCAGGCCCGGATCGATGATGATCTGCTCGGGCTGCACACCGGCGGCATAGAACTTGTCCCGCACTTCGGTCAGTTCGCTGATGACCTGCTCGACGACGTCGTCATAGGTGGCCAGCGGATCGTTGCTCTTCACATCGCCGCGGCTGTGCATCAGCACGTACGGGACCTTGCGCTCGGCAACCAGTGCCGGCATGTCCGGGTCGAATCCCATGCCGGAGACGTCGTTGATGATCGCCGCCCCGGCGTCCAGGGCCTTGGCCGCGGTGGAGGCGTTCATCGTATCCACACTGACCAGGGCACCGGCCTTCACCAGGGCCTCGACGACGGACAGGATGCGGCGCTGCTCCTCGTCGGGAGACACCCTGGCCGAATCCGGACGCGTAGACTCGCCGCCGACGTCGATGATGTCCGCCCCGGCATAGTGCATCTTCAGGCCCTGTGCGATGGCCTTGTCCGCCGTGACGTAGTTGCCGCCGTCGCTGAAGGAATCGGGGGTGACGTTGAGGATGCCCATGACCAGCGTGCGGTCCGTGGGCAGATCGGAGAACTTCCTGGCGGCACGAACAGGGCGCACCACGGGCAGCGGCGAGGTCGCGGGCCCCGTTCCGGGGGCAGCGGCAAGTGAATCCATGGGTTCCTTCTGTCTACTTTCCGAGAATCAGGCTCATTGCTTCGGCGCGCGTGGCCGATTCCCGCAGCTGTCCCCGGACGGCCGAGGTGACCGTCTTCGCTCCGGGCTTGCGCACGCCGCGCATCGACATGCACATATGTTCGCATTCGATCACGACGATGGCGCCGTTGGGCTGCAGATGCTGCATCAGAGCATCCACGATCTGCGTGGTCAGCCGCTCCTGAACCTGCGGGCGCCTGGCGAACACCTCGACCAGGCGGGCCAGCTTGCTCAGACCGGTAACTTTGCCCTCGTTCGAGGGGATGTAGCCGATATGGGCCCAGCCATGGAACGGCACCAGGTGGTGCTCGCAGGTCGAATAGAACGGGATGTCCTTGACCAGCACCATTTCCTCGTGCTCGATGTCAAAGGTGGTGGACAGTATTTCCGCGGGATCCTGGTGGATGCCGGCAAAGAACTCGGCGTAGGCCTTGGCCACCCGTTTCGGGGTCTCCGCCAGGCCCTCCCGGTCCGGATCCTCGCCGATCGCCAGGAGGATTTCGCGGACGGCCTTTTCGATCCGAGGCAGGTCCACGGGCGGGGACGCCAGCTGCTGCTCGAACTCAAGGGCCGTCATATCGTCATCGAAATCCATCACTTAAGCGATCCTATCGCGCCGCAGCCCCCGTCCGCTCATCGGCGGACGTGTCCACCCATGAGCGGACATCCGCCTGCGGCCCGGCGACCGCTCACTGCTTGGGGCTGGGGGTATCGATGCCGCCGCGGCCGGCTTCCTCTTCCGAAGGCAGTTCCTCGGGCAGCGGCATGTCCGCCTCGGCGATCTGGTCCTGCGGCGCCACGGTCACCGGGTCCGGCTTGCCCTCGGCAGCGGCCTCGGCGCGCTCGGCCTCGGTAACCACCGGGGGGATGTCGTGGACCGGCCGGCTCTCCTTGGACAGCCAGATCTCGCGCAGGTCCCGCTTGCGGACGTCCCGGAACACATGGGCGATCTCGGCCTGGTTCAGGGTCTCGCGTTCCAGCAGTTCGAGCGCCAGCCGGTCCAGTACGTCCCGGTTCTCGGTCAGGATGGCGTAGGCCTCGTCGTGGGCATTGTCGATCAGCCGCCGGACTTCCTCGTCGACAATGTAGGCGACGTCGTCGGAGTAGTTGCGTTCATGCGCCATGTCCCGGCCCAGGAACGGCTCGCCGCCGCCCTGGCCCAGCTTGACCGCGCCGACCCGCTCGCTCATGCCGTACTGGGTGACCATCTTCCGGGCCGTGGCCGTGGCCTTCTCGATGTCGTTGGAAGCACCCGTGGTCGGATCGTGGAAGACGATTTCCTCCGCAACGCGCCCGCCCATGGCGTACGCCAGTTGGTCCAGCAGCTCGTTGCGGGTGGTCGAGTACTTGTCATCGGCGGGCATCACCATGGTGTAGCCCAGGGCCCGGCCACGCGGCAGAATGGTCACCTTGGTGACTGGATCCGTGTTGCGCAGGGCGGCGGCGACCAGGGCGTGGCCGCCCTCGTGGTACGCGGTGATCTTCCGCTCCAGCTCCTTCATCACGCGGGTCCGCTTTTGCGGACCGGCAATGACGCGGTCGATGGCCTCGTCGAGGGCGCGGTCGTCGATCAGCTGGGCATTGGAACGCGCGGTCAGCAGCGCGGCCTCGTTGAGCACGTTGGCCAGGTCCGCGCCCGTGAAGCCCGGGGTGCGCTTGGCCACCGACGCCAGATCCACGCCGTCGGCCATCGGCTTGCCCTTGGCATGCACCTGTAGGATACGGTGGCGTCCGCCCATGTCCGGGGCCTCCACGGAGATCTGGCGGTCAAACCGGCCCGGGCGCAGCAGCGCCGGATCCAGCACGTCCGGGCGGTTGGTGGCCGCGATCAGGATGACGTTGGTCTTGGGATCGAATCCGTCCATCTCCACCAGCAGCTGGTTGAGGGTCTGTTCCCGCTCATCGTTGCCGCCTCCGACGCCGGCACCGCGGTGGCGTCCGACGGCGTCGATCTCGTCGACGAAGATAATGGCCGGGGAATTCGCCTTGGCCTGCTCGAACAGGTCGCGGACGCGGGAGGCGCCGACCCCGACGAACATCTCGACGAAGTCGGAACCGGAGATGGAGTAGAAGGGTACTCCCGCCTCGCCCGCAACGGCGCGGGCCAGCAGGGTCTTACCGGTGCCGGGAGGGCCGTAAAGCAGCACGCCCTTGGGAATCTTGGCGCCCACGGCCTGGAACTTGCCCGGTTCCTGCAGGAATTCCTTGATTTCGTGGAGCTCCTCCACGGCCTCATCCGCGCCGGCGACGTCGTGGAAGGTCACCTGCGGCATGTCCTTGGAAATCAGCTTGGCCTTCGACTTTCCGAACTGCATGACCTTGGAACCGCCGCCCTGCATGCGGGAGAGCAGGAACCAGAACAACAGGCCGAGGAGGATGATGGGCAGCATCAGGCTCAGGAAACCGGTGAAAAAGTTGCTTTCCACCGGCTGGTCGGTGAAGCCCTCGACATCGGAGTTGTTGATCGCCTCCACGACTTCGTCGCCGCGGGGCGTGACGTAGAAGAACTGGACGCTGGTTCCCTTGTCCTCAAACGGCTCGCGCAGGGTCAGGTCGACGCGCTGCTCGCCGTCGTAGATCTTGGCCTGCTCAACGTTGTTGTCGCGCAGCTGCTGCAGGCCTTGATTGGTATCAATGCGGTTGCCGCCTGCACTGGACAGGGCCGGGAAGATGATCAGGAGCGCAGCGAGCGCCAGCACGATCCAAATGACCGGCCCCTTGAATATGCCTTTGAATTTCATCCTTCTGAGGGGCCTGTGCCCCGTCCCTCCTGCTTAGCTGCGTTGATAACGCGGGGTATTATCCATCTAGCTATACACCCACTCCGTTATTCCACGCACGGGAATTCCGATTAGTTCCCTCTCGGCGGACAAGCCTGCAGGACGGGGTGGAACAGAACCGGCCGGCCGGTACCGGCCTATTCGTAGACGTGCGGGGCGAGCGTGCCGATGAAATCCAGGTTCCGGTACTTCTCCGCGAAGTCCAGTCCGTAGCCGACCACGAACTCGTTGGCGATGTCGTAGCCGACGTACTTGACGTCAATGTTCACCTTGGAGGCGTCCGGCTTGCGCAGCAGCGTGCAGATCTCCACCGTCGCGGGACCGCGCGAGAGCAGGTTGGTCTTCAGCCAGGACAGGGTCAGGCCGGAGTCGATGATGTCTTCCACGATCAGGACATGCTTGCCCATCAGGTCCGTTTCCAGGTCCTTGAGGATCCGCACTACGCCGGAGGACTGCGTTCCCGAACCGTAGGAGGAGACGGCCATCCAGTCCATGGTGACGTGGCTGTGCAGCGCGCGGGCCAGGTCCGCCATGACCATGACCGCGCCCTTGAGCACGCCCACAAGCAGCACATCCCGGCCCTCGTAGTCCTTGTCGATCTCGGCCGCCAGTTCGGCGATGCGTGCCTGGATCTGTTCCTGGGTATAGAGAACGTGCTTGAGGTCAGACTGGACGTCGTTGGAATCCACCAAATGCTCCCGCTGTTGGATGTTAGGGCGTGCTGCTGCCGCTGGTCTTGCTAAAGATAAGACTGCCATAGCTGCGGCCCTGATGTGGAATGGATTGGCCGCGCACCTGCCGGCGGACGCTCACCTTGCCGCTGAGCTGGATGGGGCCCGCCGAACCGCGGCGGTTGAGCAGGGCCTGGGCGGCCTGCAACCGCTCGAAGCTGGGCTGGCTGCCGCCGAGTTCGACGGCGGCACGCGCCATCACGCGCTGCCGCAGCGACGGCGGCAGTTCCCGGAGTCGCTGCTCCGGCAGATGGATCTCGTGCCGGCCGGAGGCTGCGATCCCGCCCACCGACGCGAGCTCGGCGTAGGCGGCCGCACTGAGTTCGTCCAGGTAGTCCGCATCCTGGGCCAGGATGCGGGACGTGCGGTGCAGGGCCTCGGCGACGCCCGGACCGAGCTGCTCCTCCAGGTACGGCATCACCTCGGCGCGGACCCGCGAACGCGCGAACGCCGGGTCCAGGTTCGTCGGGTCGTGCCACGGCTGAAGCCCCTCGGCGGCACAGATGGCCAGGGTGTCGGTGCGGCGCAGGTCCAGGAACGGCCGCAGATAGATCCCGCGGCGGGTGCGCATCCCCGCCAGCGAGCGAGTCCCGGAGCCGCGGGCCAGGCCCAACAGAACTTGTTCGGCTTGGTCATCCAGCGTGTGGCCCAGCAACACCGCGGACGCGCCGTGCTGCGCGGCGACGGCGTCAATGGCGGCATAGCGGGCGGTCCGCGCCGCCGCCTCCGGCCCCATGCCGGCCGTGGCCACGGCCACCCGCCGGACCTCGACCGGGGACAGACCCATTCCGCGCAGTGCCTCCGCGGTACCGGCAGCAATGCGGTCGCTGTCCTCCTGCAGGCCGTGGTCGACGACGACGGCCCCCACCCGCAGCTGCCCGCGCCGGGCAAAGAAGCCCGCCACCGCTGCCAGGGCCAGCGAGTCAGGTCCGCCGCTGCAGGCCACCAGGACCAGCGGCACCTCGGCCAGCGGCGGACCGGCACCGTCTTGCCGGCGCACGGGACGCTGCCGCAGGTCCAGGCCCTGCAGGTACTGTTCCAGCGTGTCCCGGACCAGATTGCGGGCCACTCCGACGGTCGGGTTCAGCCGGGACTTGCGGGCGGGCGGGAGGCCGGTGCCGGCCACGGACTAGAGGCCCATCCGGTCAATCCACAGCTGCGGCTTGTGGATCTCCGGTTCCGTGGGCAGGTTGCCGGGACCGGCCCAGACGTGGTTGAAGCCTTCCATGCCGGCCTTGGCGACCACACCGCGGACAAACTTGGCGCCGTCGCTGTACTGGCGCATCTTCGCCTCGAGCCCCAAGACCTGCCGCAGGAACCTCTCCAGGGCTCCGCGGTCCTTGCTGCGCGCGTTGAACCGCTGGCGGATTGTCTTGACCGTCGGCACAATCTGCGCGTCCACTGCGTCCATGACCACATTCGCGTGGCCCTCGAGCAGGCTCATCACGGCTGTCAGGTGGGACAGCCGTTCCTTGTCCTTCGGGTCCTGGAGCAGGGACAGCACGCCGTCGCGGCGGCCGGGTACACCGTCGTCGTGCCTGTCCGCCCGGCCGGAGGCGGCCTCGCCCAGGTTCTTCACCACCTGGCCGAGCCGCTGGGACAGGCCCTCCGCCTTGTCCAGCAGGCCTCCGGTCAGTTCGCCGATCTGCTCGACCATGTGGTCCCGGAGCCAGGGCGCGGCCGCGAACTGGACACGGTGGGTCTGCTCGTGCAGGGCGACCCAGAGCCGGAAATCCGCGGGCTCGACGTTGAGTTCCCGCTCCACGGAAATGACATTGGGGGCCACGAACATCAGTCGGCCCCCCGAAGAAGCACCGGGCGAACCGGTGGAACCGGCGGCGCCGGCTTCCCGGCCCAGCGCAGCAAACGGATCATACTGGCCCAGCACCTTGCTGGACAGGAACGCCAGGATGGTGCCGAACTGGGCTCCCGTCACGGTGCCGCTCAGCGCAGCCGCTGCGGGCTGGAGCTGGTCCTTCCGGGTTTCGGCCAGGTGGTCCAGGGTGGGCTGCAGCAGTGCCTCGAAGCTTTGGGTGTTGGCCTTGGCCCAGGTTGCCCGGTCCACGATCAGGACCTGGGAATCCCGCAGGTCCCGGGCTGCCTCCAGCCCGGTGATCCGGTGGACGTGCTCCACGGACTGGTCCGCCAGTTCCCGCAGGTTTGCGACGGCGGCGGCGATCTCCCGCGCGCTCATCTTCGGGCCGGCAGGAGCCAGCTTGGCGGCCGTCGTGGCGGCCAGGTCCCAATTGACCAGGCGGACATGGTTGTTGCTGGAACGGCGGCTGGACTGGTTGCTTTCCATAGCCTCCATCAGAACACATAACACCGACAGTCAGAACTGGTTGGCCTAAGCATTCCGCCCGCTCCCCGCAGGGGATTCCGTTCAGCGGCAGCCGCAGCCGGCCAGCACCGCAGCGGCGCGGTCCGTGGCCGCCCGGGCCTCGGCCGTGGTGCCTTCCAGTCCATTGGCTACGAAGGCGAAGGCCAGCAGCCGCCCGTCGGAGTCGACCACGTACCCGGAGAGCGCGGTGACCGCGTTCAGCGTTCCGGTCTTGGCCCGCACCAGCCCGGCGCCCGCGGCCGCCGGCCCGTCCGCAAAGCGTTCGTCGAGCGTACCGGTGAGACCGGCGATCGGCAGACCCGGCAGCGCCGCAGCCATCCCCGGCGCTTCACCGCCGGCCAGGATCCGGACGGTCTGCGCCAGTTGCAGGGCGGACAGCCGGTTGCGGGCGGAAAGGCCGGAGGCGTCGGCCAGGATCATGCCCTCGGCCGGAACGCCTAGCCGGATGACCGCTTCCTTCACCGCCTCGGTTCCCCCGCCGAAGGAGCCGGCCTTCCCGCTGCCCAGCGCTGTCATCCGCGCCAGCGCTTCGGCCAGGTAGTTGTCCGAATCCCGCAGCATCAGCTGGACCTGCTCGGCCACCGTGGCGGAGGAAACCGCTGCAATTTCCGCGGCCCCAGCCGGCACCGCGCCGCGCACCACTGCACTCTCCGGGCCCGTACCCGTGACCGTGATGCCCGCTGCGGCCCCCGCCTGCGCCAGCGCGGCCCGGAAAGCTTCGCCCGCCGCGAGCGCCGCATCCTGCGAGCGCGGCCCCGACTGGAGTGATTCGTCCAGCCAGGAGGAGTTGATGGCCAGGGCGTGCAGCGGCGCCATTTCACCGTTGGCGACGTCGGCCGGATCCCAGGCGGAGCTCACGGCCGGGCCCTCGAACAGGGAGTCATCCACCTGCACCGATACCGGTCCGGAAACACGGGCCCGTACCAGGGCCGCGACGGTTTCTTCCGCCAATGTCTGCAGCCCCGCATGGCCGCGGATGCTGTCCGGCTGCGAGGCCCCGGAGCCGAGCAGGACGTCCCCACCGCCCCGGAGGACCAGGCTGCCGCTGTCCGCTCCCTGCATCACGGAGGTGCTGAACCTGGTGTCCCCGTCCAGCTCGTCCAGGGCCGCGGCCACGGTCAGCAGCTTGAGGTTGGAAGCGGGAATCCGCTCCGCCGCGCCGTCCTGGTCGAACAAGACCTGGCCGGTCAGCGCGTCCACCACGACCGCGGTGAAATTTCCCGGGGCAGAAGCCGCAAGTTCCGGCTGCAGCAGCCCGGAGAGCACGGCCGGATCCGGAACCGGCGCATCGGTCCCCAACCCCTCCACGGCCGTAAAATCCGGGATGCCGCCCGGTGGCTGCTGGGCAGCCGGTACGGATACCCTCGCCTCCGGCGCAGGCGGCTGCAGGACGTCGACGACGGCGGGGGCCACGTTGATCCCCACCGGTACCGCCAGCGCGACCAGGGCAACGGCCAGGATGCCGGACGTAGCCAGGCGCGCCGAACGCTTCACCGGCGCCTCCCCCCTCAATGAATGCCGCTTCCGGCCGGTGGACATATATCTTTAAGCGTAGACCGGCGCCGTGCGGTGCTTGCGCACCGCCCCGCTGGGCCGGCACACGGCCGGCCCCAGCAGGCCGGGCGCGCTGACCGACTTTCCCTACCGTCCAAGGAGTCTGCCATGAAGCTCGACGTCACGATCGAAATCCCCAAGGGATCGCGGGTCAAGTACGAAATCGACCACGAAACCCACCGCCTGCGTCTGGACCGCGTGCTGTTCACCTCCATGCAGTACCCCACGCACTATGGCTACTTCGAGAACACCCTCGGCGAGGACGGCGACCCGCTGGACGCCATGGTCATGCTGCAGGACTTCGACCTGATGCCGGGTGTCCTCGTGGAATCCAGGCCGATCGGCGTCTTCAACATGGTGGACGACGGCGGCGGAGACGCCAAGGTCCTCTGCGTCCCGGCGGATCCGCGGTTCGACCACATCAAGGACATCTCCGATGTCTCGCCGTTCCTGCTGGACGAAATCAAGCACTTCTTCACCAAGTACAAGGACCTGGAGCCGGGCAAGTGGGTGGAAGCCGCCGACTGGGCCGGCCGCGCTGAAGCCGAGGCCGAGGTCGAGGCCTCCCTGAAGCGCTTCGAAGCGGAAGGCGAGCGCAGCGCCGCCGACGAGCCGCAGGGCCGCGACGTTGAGGTCCAGGCGGAGAATGCCGCCGAGGAGCCCCAGGGCCGCAGCGTCGGCGCCAGCGTCGAGAACCCCAGCGTGGAGTCCCAGGGCCGCTAGGCAGCTGCCCTCAGGCGATCACGACGGCGGTGGGCCGGGTGCGCAGCCCGGCTCACCGCCGTCGCGCCTTAAGTGCTGGCCCGGAAAACAACCTGAACCGGATGATTTTTGCTGGATACTGGTCCCATGTATGTGCTGACCATCAACCAGCGGGACTCCCGCGAGGTGGGGGATCTGGTACCGGAGCTGATCAGGAAGCTGCGGCACCTGCCCACGGTGGTTCCGTTCCAGCGGTCCGTCGGGGACGAGGCCCAGGGCGTCGTCGACGATCCCATGGTGGCAGTCGACGCCGCGCTGATCGCCGTCCGGCAGCGCCGCTGGCACGTCGGGCTGGGGGTCGGCGAACTGCTTGTACCGGTTCCGGCGAACATCCTGGAAGCCCAGGGCTACGGCCTGGTCTATGCGCGCCGGGCCGTGGAGCGCGCGCAGCGGACCGGCGAGCGTGTCCCGCTGGCCGTTGCCGGACCGGACTCCGGCATCGCGGCTGAGGCCGAGGCCGTCCTGCGGTTGCTGGGGCAGATCGTGGCCACCCGCACGGACGCGGAATGGAAGGTGCTGGACCTGCTGACGCCCGGCGCGCGCGGCCAGCAGAAGCTCGTCGCCGAGGAACTCGGCATCACCACGCAGGCGGTCAGCAAGGCGGTGGTCCGCTCCCACTGGGCCGAGGAATGGGCCTGCCGGCCCGCCGCGGCGCGGTTGCTGGGCCTGGTGTCCGGACCGAAGGAACTGCCTCCGGCCACCCTGGAATACCGCTGAGGCTCCTGCGGTACTAGACTCCGAACCGGGCAACAAAAGAAGCAACAATCACCCGGTCCACCGCGGCAAAGCGAGGATAAGGAGTTCGGCGATGATTCCCGAGATCAATTTCTGGGCCGTACTGGTCGCAACGCTGTCCACCATGGTGGTCGGATCGATCTGGTACACCCCCAAGGTCTTCGGCAACTACTGGATGCGGGTGGCGAAGGTGACCCCGGGCGCGGACGCCAGAAGCGCCGTCCGCCCGATCCTCATCACCCTGGTGGTGAGTTTTGTCAGTGCCTGGGTCCTGGCCGGGTCGGCCGCCATTGCGCAGGAATTCTACGGCGGGAGCTTCCTGGCGAACTGCCTGATCACGGCCGTAATCCTCTGGGCCGGCTTCACCGCAGCCCGGTTCATCACCCATGACGCATTCGAAGGCAGGCCGGCGGGGCTGACCGTACTCAACATCGTCCACGAACTTGTGACCTACCTGGTGATGGCGCTGGTCATCGGCCTGTTCGGCATCAGCTCAGCCTAACGCCGCGGACGTGTCCATTGCGCTAAACGCGCGGCCGCCGCTGGATACGGTGTTGTCCCGGTGGCCACGTCAATCACCAGATCGTATGCCGGATCTTCAGGGGCATCGATTTCGCTCCCATTAAGGCCGTAAAACACGACCGCGGCAAGCCAGCCCAAGCGTTTGTTTCCATCGACAAGGGGGTAGTTCCGCACGGTGGATTCCAACAGCACGGCGGCCTTCTCACTGATGTCCGGGTAGGCCTCGTTACCGTGAAGCGTGGTCCGCGGGCGCTGCGCCGCGGCTTCCAGCAGGCCGAGGTCCTGAACCTGTGGCACCCCGAGTTCCTCAGTGAGCACCAGCAGGTCCTCCAAGTCGAGGGAGACGGTCACTGGGCCAGCCGGTCAAGCAGCGGCCCATACCTCGCAATCGCCTCCTGCGCCACCGAGCGCAGCTGACGGTCCTTGGCCAGGCGTGCGGCACGGTCTTCGATCGCGCGGATCACGGCTTCGTTCTTGCTCATGCCTTCCGCGGCGGCCAGCGCTTCCAGCATGCGTTGTGCTCGTCGTCCAAGCGGAGTGTCATGCCCATGGCTCAATGATGCCGCGGTGGTATCACTGCCGGCAGGCCTAGACGAGCGTCATGAGCACCTTGGCCGCGCCGTCGTCGAACACGCTGGCGGTCACCGCGTGGGCGACGGCCTTGACCTCGTCTGGTGCCTGCCCCATGGCGTAGCCCTGGGCGGCCCAGTCCAGCATCTCGATGTCGTTCCGGCCGTCGCCGATGGCAACGGTGTTCGCCGGATCAATGTCGATCCGGCGCCGGAGGTTCTCCAACGCACTGGCCTTGGTAACTCCGTTGGCGGCAATGTCCAGCCAGGCGGTCCAGCCCACCGAGTAGGTCACACCATGCAGACCGATATGGTCGATCGCCTCGGCGAATTCCTCCGGGGTGCTTTCGGCACTGTAGACGACGACGCGGACGGCCTTGGCGTCGAGCAGGTGTTGAAAATCCACGCCTTCGGCCTCGATGCCGAAGCTGGCATCCTGGAACCGCTCAGTGGCCAGGAAGCGCCCCTGGTCATCCTCCAGCGCATACTTCGCCACTGGCAGCTTCTCCCGCAAGGCGCTGAGCGCGGCGCGGGGGCTGAAGGTCACGCGGTCGATCACCTCGTAGCCCTCCGGCCGTTCCGGGTCCAGGCGCAGCGTGACGCCGCCGTTGGAGCAGACGGCGTAGCCGCGGCTGATGCCGATCTTCTCGATAATCGGCAAGGTAGCGCCCAAGGAGCGCCCGGTGGCGATGATGACTTCATGGCCGGCATCGACAACAGCCGTGCTGGCGTCCTTCACCGCCTGCGTCATGTGCCCGTCATGGTCCACGAGCGTCCCGTCGACGTCGAGGGCGATGAGCAGCCGGCCGTTGCTTTCGGAGGTTTCGTTCTGCCGGTCATCGGCGCCGGCTATTGGTCTGTCAATCATGGTTGTCATTGTTCCAGTAGAGCACCGTCCATCAACAGCCGGTACGGCGATGTCTTGCCGCGGCGTAAACGGAACGTAAACTCTGCCGGCTGCCGGAACTACAGGACCGGCAGCACCTCGAGACCACCGAGGTACGGGCGCAGCGCTGCGGGAACAGTGACCGAACCGTCCGGGTTCTGGTGGTGCTCCAGGATCGCCACGATCCAGCGCGTCGTGGCCAGCGTACCGTTCAGGGTTGCCACCGCGCGGGTGCGGCCCTTGCCGCCGTCCTGGTCGGCGACCCGCTCCCGGATGTTCAGGCGGCGGGCCTGGTAGGTGGTGCAGTTGGAGGTGGACGTCAGCTCGCGGTAGCGGTTCTGCGTGGGGACCCAGGCTTCGCAGTCAAACTTGCGGGCCGCGGAGGTGCCCAGGTCGCCGGCGGCAGTGTCGATGACGCGGTACGGCAGCTCCACCTTGGCCAGCATCTCCTCTTCCCAGGCCAGCAGCCGCTGGTGCTCGGCATAGGAGTCCTCGATCGTGGTGTAGGAGAACATTTCCACCTTATTGAACTGGTGGACGCGGATGATGCCGCGGGTGTCCTTGCCGTGGGACCCGGCCTCCCGCCGGTAGCAGGAGGACCAGCCGGCGTAGCGGACCGGTCCGCCTGACAGGTCCAGGATCTCGTCCGCATGGTAGCCGGCCAGGGGCACCTCGGAGGTGCCGACGAGGTAAAGGTCGTCCTCCGCCAGCCGGTAGATCTCCGCGTCGTGGGCGACGTCGAATCCGGTGCCGGACATCGTTTCCGGGCGCACCAGGGTGGGGGTGATCATCGGGGTGAAGCCGGTCTGGATCGCCTGGTCCATGGCCATCTGCAGCAGCGCGATCTCCAGCCGGGCGCCGACTCCCTTGAGGAAGTAGAAGCGGGCTCCGGAGACCTTCGCGCCGCGCTCCATGTCGATGGCTCCCAGCAGTTCGCCGATCTCCAGGTGGTCCTTGGGCTCGAAGCCCTCGGCTGCGAAGTCCCGCGGCGTGCCGACCGTCTTGACCACGACGTAGTCTTCTTCGCCGCCGGCGGGCACACCGTTGGCGATGACGTTGGGGATCGAGCGGAGCAGGCCTTCCTGCTCCGCCTGCGCGGCGTCGGATTCGGCCTGTGCGGCCTTCACGTCCGTGGCCAGCTGCTTCACCTCGGCCAGCAACGCCTGCTTTTCCTCGCCCTTGGCCTGGGCGACCTTCTTGCCGAAGGCGTTCTGCTCGGCGCGCAGGTTCTCGAACCGCGTGATCGCCGCCCGGCGGGCACTGTCCGCGGCGATGATCGCGTCAATGACGGATTCTTCGGCCTGGCGTGCACGCTGCGAGGCACGGAAAAGCTCAGGGTTTTCACGGAGTTCGTTAACATCGATCACCCCACAAGACTACCGAATCGGCAGCTCCGTCCTGCCGCATACACCAACGGCTATTCTGATTGCATTATGCCGACTGAGTGGAGCGTCCTCATCCTCGTGGCTGCCGTGCTCATCATCGCGGCGGCGCTCTGGTGGGGCCTGCGCACCCTGCAACGCAGGCACGTCCGCCCGGCGGTCGCGGAGCCGGCACACACTGTCCACGTCGACCGGCACAAGGTCGCCTTCATCCTCAACCCCATCAAGAACAACGCGGAGCTTGCGGAACAGCTGATCCGCCAGGCCTGCGCCGAAGCAGGCTGGGAGCCTCCGCTGGTCCTGCAAACGACGCCGGACGATCCCGGCCACGCGGCCGTGCGCCAGGCCCTGTCGGCGGGGTGCGATCTGGTCGTGGCGGGCGGCGGCGACGGCACCATCCGGGTGGTGGCCGGTGAACTGGCGAATACGAATATCGCTATGGGCCTGGTCCCGCTGGGAACCGGCAATCTGCTGGCCCGGAACCTGGACCTGGACGTCAATGATCTGGCCGGCTGCATCAGGACCGCGCTCTTCGGCCACCAGCGCCGCATCGACACCGCCGCAATCACCATCGACAACTCGGTGAGCGGCATCCGGCGCCAGGACAGCTTCCTGGTGATTGCCGGCGTCGGAATGGACGCCGAAGTGGTAGCGGACACCCGGGAAACGCTGAAGCAGAATGTGGGCTGGATCGCTTACGGTGAAGCCGGAATCCGCCACATCCCGGGACGGCGCAAAAAGCTGACGATCACACTGGATGACGGGCCGCCGCAGACCCGCAAGGTGCGCAGCGTGCTGTTCGCCAACTGCGGCCTGCTCCCCGGCGGCATTGACTTCATTCCCGATGCGGTGCTCGACGACGGGACGCTGGACATCGTCGTCATGAGCCCGCGCAGCGCGCTTGGCTGGCTGTGGATGGCCGGCAAGGTGCTCGTCAAGCACCGGGGCGAAATCCCGATGATGGACTATTACCGCGCCCGGAAGATCCGGATCAGCACCCCGATTCCCACCGAGACACAGCTGGACGGGGACCCCTCCGGTGCCGCCACCTCCATCACGGTGCAGGTGCAGCCGGCCGCGCTGCTCATCCGCGTCAAGGACGACGGCGGCGGCACCTTCGCCTGAGGCCCCGCTAGATTTCCGAGCCGCCGTGATAATACGGATCGTCGCTGGAATCCGCATCCTCCTCGCCGGCGGCTCCCCTGAGCCTGGCGTCGATTTCGTTGCGGTCGCGCGCCAGTGACGCCTCGGCCTCCTCCATGTCCAGGTACTCGCCCTCGCCGGCGTCATCGGTTCCCACTTCGGTCCCACCCACGCTGACCGGGCTGCCTGCGTCATCGGGAAATTCCGGCCGGCTGTAGCCCGCCCGGCGCTCGTCGTCGGCGCTCACGTGGTAACGGTGCTCGGACTGCTGGCGGATCAGTTCCCGTTCCTCCCGGAAGCGCAGATCGTTGGCCTGGTCCCCGGCATCCCCCAGGTAACCTTCATCGTCCTCCGGCCGGTCGTCTTCATAGCGGTCCCGTTCGGTCTTCCCGGACATTGTGCCCTCCTCGGTGGGCCGGGGGCGCGTAAATCCGTGCCCTATCATCAGCGTACTTACCCGGCTTCGAGGGCGGTAGGGCGCACCGCGGGCGCACGGAATCAGGACCGGAGCAGTGCCCGGACCGCCTTTTCCGACGCGGCCAGCGGCGCAGCGTCGATCACCTCACCGGCGAGGTACCGGTCCACCAAACGGGGATCCACATAGGACTTCCGAGCGATCGCCGGCGTATTGCCCAGGTGCTCCGCCACATTCCGCATGGCGGCCGCGAGCGCCTTGCGGCGGGCGGTCGCGGTGGCGGCGAGACCGGTGCGGGCCAGTTCCATGGCGGCCAGGACCGTGGCCTGCCAAGTCCGGAAATCCTTCGCCGTGAACTCCCCGCTGCTGATATCCCGGAGGTAATCATTCAGGCGGGCGGCATCAATCGCGCACCAATCGCCCGTCTCATTCGGATAACCCAGGGCCGGAGCATCGGCTCCGGCGCCGGCTCCCTCGCCCGCTGCCAGCATGTCCTTCAGGGCAGCGGCCAGATCCTCGTCATCCAGCATGACCTCCCATTGCTGACCGCTCTTGCCGGGAAAGTCGAGCCGCACGGTGTTCCCGCTGACCTGCACATGCTCCCTGATCAACGTGGTTGCTCCGAAGGACCCGTTCGTCTCCGCGTACTCGACGCTGCCAATCCGCAGGGCGGCGCCATCCACCAGCCGCATGGCAGCGGCATATGCACGCTCCGGAATATTCTCTTCGGCCCGCAGGTCCCTGGTGATTGCACGCCGGATCGACGGCAGCTGTGCTCCGAGCTCCAGCGCCCGGTCGAACTTTTCCCGGTCCTTCAGCTCCCGCCATCGGGGGTGGTAAATGTACTGGCGGCGGCCGGCGTCGTCCAGTCCCGTCGCCTGGATGTGGCCGTTGGGATAGGGGCTGATCCACACGTCGGTCCATGCCGGCGGGATCACCAGATCCCGGATACGCTCCAGCGTGGCCGGATCCTTCACCGCAGATCCATCCGCGGCCGCATAGCTGAATCCCTTGCCCCGGCGGCGGCGGGTGATGCCGGGGCGGTGGCAATTGCTGCGGAGCAGGCGGGGCATCAGGACACCTCCTCCGGATGTCCGGTTCCGGCGGCTATCGGCCCTCTCCCTCAACCAGCCCTGATCCCGCGCCCGGGCCAAGGCCGGAGGTGGGCGGGATATCGGGGTCCGTCGGCAGCACCGGACCGGTCGGTTCCGTTGGTTCCGACGGCGGTGCAGGCGGCGCAGGAGTCGACGGCCGGGCCGGGCCGGGGAACGACGGCTCTGACGGTCCCGGTTCGGGGCCCGGCTCCGGATGCGGCGGTTCACTGGGGTCCGGGCGGGTGGGACGGCTCGGATCCGGGTGGGTGGGTTCACTCGGATCCGGGTGGGTGGGTTCACTCGGATCCGGGTGGGTGGGCTCGCCGGGCTCCGGGAACCTCGGTTCGGATGGATCGGGGATGGGCGGCTGCCCGGGCTCGGGGATCGGAGGCCGCGGCATGGGCGGTTCCATCGGCTCTCTGGGTTCGCCCGGCACCACGGGTTCGGCCGGTTCAGGCACGCGCGGCCCTCCCGGTTCGGGGAAGCCCGGGCCGGTAGGCTCCGGGAAGGAATCGGCCAGCGGATCGCCGCGCTTGCCCAGAGTCTGCCGAGAATCCTGGACAGGCCCGTCGCCGGCTTCCAGCGGGCTGCGGGAGCCTTCATCACGGTTCTGCTGAGTCATCGTCCGGCCTTTCCTAGACTGCACGCTCAAAACAAAAACTGCGTGCATAGTCAGCCTACTGACCAACCCGGCGCGGCACCATAGGACGGTGCCGGCGCCGCTTCGCCCAGGTTCCGGATCCGCTGTGACGTCAGATGCCCCGGAGCAGGGACTCCATCCAGGCGTTAGCCTCCTTGAACGCCTCGTCGCTGGTGTGCCTGGCCACGACGTACTCCCGCCGGTCCGCGCGCGGATAGGAACCGAGGAAGCGTAGCTGCGGACTGATCCGGTGCAGACCCCTGAGTGCGTCCGCCACGCGGGCGTCGCCCACGTGGCCGTCGACGTCAATGCTGAAGAAGTAATCCCCCAGGAACAGGCCGGTGGGACGGGATTCGATCCGGCTCAGGTTCACGCCGCGGGTGGCGAACTGCTCCAGGATCTCCATCAGCGCGCCGGGATGGTCCTCCGGCAGCGGCACCATGAGTGTTGTCTTGTCCGCACCGGTGACGGCGGGCAGCGGTCCTGGCCGGCCGGCCAGGATGAAGCGGGTGACCGCGTCCGCAACATCGCCGATGTCCTCGGCCAGGACCTGCAGCCCGTGCCGTTCCGCCACCAGCGGTGAACAAATGGCGGCGTCATATGCGCAGGCCGGGTCCAGCAGGCCGACGGCCGCAGCCGCCGTCGAGGAGCCCGGAATGTACTCAACGCCGGGCACGTTCGCGTCCGCCCACTGGCGGCACTGTGCCATGGCGTGTGCATGAGTGGAGATAATCCGCACCTCGGACAGCCGGAGACCGGGCCGGGACACGAGCACAAACTTGATGGGCACCAGGTACTCACCCGTGATCTGCAGCGGATCGCCGGTGGAGATCGCGTCCAGCGTGGCGCTGACGCCGCCCTCAACCGAATTCTCGATCGGCACCATCGCCGCGTCCGCCTCGCCGCGGCGCACCTTGTCCAGGGCGGAGTTAACGTTCGACGACGGCACCCGGACTGCCGTCTCCACGCCCGGGACCTGCAGCAAGGCCGACTCGGTGAACGTGCCCTCCGGGCCGAGGTACGTATAAACGGGGGACCGCTCCGGTGCCGGCGGGGCCGTGGAAGCGGATGCTGACGAAGAGCCGTCCAACGCCTTAGTGCCCCTCGATGTACGGGGTTTCGCCGGTCTCCGAGACGATCGGCTTGCTCGCCGCGCCCCAGGCGGCCATACCGCCTTCGACGTTGACCGCTTCATAGCCCTGGGCATTGAGCCATTCGACGGCACGCAGGGAACGGCCGCCGCGCAGGCAGGTCACCCGGTATTCGGTGTCCGGGTCCAGTTCACCCAGGCGTTCGGGCAGTTCGCCCAGCGGAATGTGGACGGCCCCCTCGATATGGCCGGCGTTCCATTCATAGTCTTCGCGGACATCCAGGACCTTGGCGTCTGCGCCCAGATCCTCGACCGAAACGTTGACGACGTCGCTCATGGCGGTCCTTCCTTGCTGTGCCAGGCCTGTCCTGGCGCCGTGGCCTAAAGCCTCTACCACCAGCCTATAGTGGGAAGCGCCACAGGCTCACCAACCGGACACGATGTGTGAGGTAACAAATGCCCGCAGCCCAGCCCACGATTCTCGCAACCTCCGGCGGCTCCAAGCGCGGATCCCGCACGCGCCTGGAATTCAACCATCTGGTCCATTACGCCGTCGAGCTGGCCGGCGTCCACAACCGCGCCCCGCGGATCACGCACCTGGGCACTGCCGGCGGGGACCAGCGGGCCTACAGCGCCGAACTGGACGAGGCCGCGCGGGTGGAGGGCTTCGACCTCAGCCACCTGAATCTGTTCACGATGCCGAACGTCGAGCACATCGAGGAGCACCTGCTGTCCCAGGATGTCGTCTGGGTCTCCGGCGGTTCCCTGGCCAACCTGCTGGCCGTCTGGCGGGTGCACCAGCTGGACCGGATCTTCCACCATGTCTGGCAGGCCGGCGTCGTCCTGGCGGGTGTCTCCGCCGGGTCCACCTGCTGGTTCCAGGGCGGGGCCACGGACTCCTTCGGCCCCGGACTGCGCCCGGTCACCAACGGCCTGGCCCTGCTGCCCTACGGCAACACGGTCCACTATGACTCCGAGCCGCAGCGGCGCCGCATGGTCCACCAGTTGGTGGCCGACGGCATCCTGGGCGAGACGCACTGCACCGACGACGGCGTCGGGCTGGTGTACCGGGGAACCGAACTTGTGGAGGCGGTGAGCGAGGAGCGCGGATCGGCACACCACCACCCGGCCGCGTACCTGGTCCGGGCCGCCGCGGGGGACGGGCCCGACGCCGTGGCTGTGGAGGAACGGATCGACGCACGCTACCTGGGAACGCGCTGAACTTGGCTGAACTCCATGAACTGACCGCTCTCCGGCAGCGGGACGCGATCGCCCGCGGCGAGCTGAGCGCCCGGGAACTGGCCGCCCATTACCTGGACCGGATCGAGGAGCTCAACCCCGCCCTGGGCGCGTTCATCGCGGTGACGGCGGAGGAAGCGATGGCCCAGGCCGCTGCAGCGGACGAGCGCCAGGCCCGCGCCCGCCTGCGCGGCGCGGAGCTGCCGCTGCTGCACGGGCTGCCCGTGGCCTACAAGGACCTCACCGATGTGGCAGGTGTCCCCACCACCCACGGAAGCGCCGCCGTCGACCGTCACCCTGCGGCCCAGGACAGCCCGATCGTGGAGGTGCTGCGCCGGGCCGGGACCATCAGCCTGGGCAAGACGCAGGTGCCCGAGTTCGGGCTGACCAGCTACAGCGAGAACCGGATCGCCCCGCCGGCGCGCAATCCGCTGGATCCGGTGCTCAGTCCCGGCGGCTCCTCCGGCGGCAGCGCTGCGGCGGTGGCGGCACACTTGCTCCCTTTCGCCCCCGGTTCCGACGGCGGCGGTTCCATCCGCATTCCCGCTGCGGCCACCGGGCTGGTGGGGCTCAAGCCCGGGCGCGGCACGGTTCCCGCGGGTTCCGGCACCGATGCCGGCCGACTGGTGGTGGCCGGTCCGCTTGCGCGCACCGCGGCCGATGCGGCGCTGCTGCTGGAGGCGATGGCTGACGGGACCGTGTCCGACGACGGCGGGCGGCCGGGGTCGTACCTTGCGGCTGCGCAGCATGCGGAAGGACCGGAGGGCTTCCGCCGGCTGCGGATCGGGGTGAGCACCAACTCCCCCTTCACCGCCACCTACGCCATTGCGCTGGAACCTGCGGCCCGGGCGGCGCTCGACGCCGGCATCCGCGCACTGACAGGGCTGGGCCATGACGTCGTTGAAGCGGACCTGCGCTACGACAACCGCTACCCGGCGGCCTTCGGTACGGTCTGGACCTCCGGACTGGCCGAAGCGCGCATTCCGCCGGACCGAGAGGCGCGGCTCATGCCGCTGACTCGCACCTTCCGGAACCGTGCGATCGCCCGGCCGGCCTCGGTGCTGCAGGAGGCACTGGACGTGCTGCGGAAATTCGAGGCGGATACCATCGCCCAGTATTCCGCCTACGACCTGGTGCTCACGCCGGCGATGGCAATGACCCCGCGTCCGGTCGGCTGGTATACCTCAGTGGAGCCGGATATCGACTACATGCGGCAGTGCCAGTACTCGCCGTTCAGTTCGCTGGTCAACGTCTGCGGACTGCCGGCCATCGCCATCACGACGTACTGGACCGGAGCGGGCCTTCCGATGGGGATCCAGCTGATCGGACTGCCGGGAGCCGAAGCCCGGCTGCTGGCCGTGGCCGCCCAGCTGGAGGATGGGTTATTGCATACTGAGACCCAGGACACATGAATTAACACGCTGTTTACACTGCGTCCCTTACGCCGCCCAACCGTCGGCGATTAGGCTGGATTATCCGGATAATCCCAACGCCCCGACGAAGAAGTGGTGGGAGAACCATGACTCTTTCAGCTCCTCAGCCCGCCCCGCGCATCCGCGCCGCCGCCCCACGGCCAGCGCGGACCGGAACCGGCCCGGCATTCCAGCTCCACGTTCCGCTCTGCACCCAGTGCCGGACGGATGAATTCCTGATCATCGAAAGCTTCGTCCCCGCCACGGTCCTCCCCAACGGTGACCGGCGGCCGGCCAACGTCAGCTACACCTGCAGCCACTGCGACCAGTTCAGCGGCCATCCCGTTCCCGCCGGTTGGAACCCTCAGGGCTGGTACTGGTACAGCTAATGCCGCGGCCGTGTGACTGCAGGCACAGTTAAGGGTGATTTCCTGAACAGGACGCAGTGAAAACGCCCACCTTGCCCGGGACTGTGGACAGGGAAGCCCGCACGGAGCACCAAAATATACTGGTGAGTAAACAAGCAACCCAAACTCCGGACCGTGCGGTCCAGGCGGAAAAGACCTTCGCCGGCCAACCCCGGATGCTGGCCAACCTCTTCAGCGTCGAACTGTGGGAACGGTTCTCCTTCTACGGCATGCAGGGGATCCTGGCCCTGTACATGTACTACAGCGCGGCCGAGGGCGGCCTGGGAATGGATCAAGGCACCGCCCTGGGCATCGTCGGCGCCTACGGCGGCCTCGTCTACCTCTCCACCATCCTCGGCGCCTGGGTATCGGACCGCCTGTTCGGCTCCGAGAAGGTCCTCTTCTACAGCGCCATCATGATCATGGCGGGCCATATTGCCCTGGCGCTGGTTCCGTCCGTGGCCGGCCTGGCGCTTGGCCTGGTGCTGGTCGGCGTTGGCTCCGGCGGCCTGAAGGCCAATGCAACGGCCCTGGTCGGTTCGCTTTATGCTCCCGGGGACGAACGGCGGGACGCGGGCTTCTCCATCTTCTATATGGGCGTCAACATCGGTGGTCTGCTGGGTCCGCTGCTGACCGGCTTCGCCCAGGCGCAGTGGGGCTTCCACTTCGGCTTCGGCCTTGCCGCTGGGGGCATGGCCATCGGCCTGGCGCAGTACGCCCTGACCCGCCGGAACCTGCCGGAGAGCGCCCGGACCGTCGCCAATCCTTTGCCGCGCGCCGCCTACGGCAAGATGTACGGCCTCGCGGCGGCCGCCGTCGTCGTTATTGCCGCAGCTTTCGCCATCGGACTGCTGTCCGTGGAGAACCTGGCCCAGGTAGTGGCGTGGGTTGCGGTCATCGCCGCCGTGACCTATTTCGCTGTCATTCTGCGCAGTCCCAAGGTGGATGCGGTGGAGCGCAGGCGGGTCTATTCCTTCATTCCGATGTTCATTGCCAGCGCTGCGTTCTGGTCCCTGTTCCAGCAGCAGTTCACCGTGGTCACGGTCTATGCCGATGAGCGCCTGGACCGGAACCTGTTCGGCTGGGAGATGCCGGTGTCCTGGGTGACGTCCATCAATCCGGTCTTCATCATCATCTTCGCAGGCATCTTCGCCGCGGTGTGGACCAAGCTCGGCAACCGCCAGCCATCCTCACCGGCCAAGTTCGCGCTGGGACTGGGAATCATGGGCCTGGCCTTCCTGGCCTTCATTCCGCTGACCGGTGGAGGCGCCAACAGCGCACCGCTGCTGGCCCTGGTCGGCATCCTGTTCCTGTTCACGCTCGCGGAACTCTTCCTCTCCCCGACCGGCCAGTCACTGGCCACCAAGCTGGCTCCCGAAGCCTTCAAGACCCAGATGGTGGCACTGTTCTTCCTGTCCGTTTCCCTGGGTTCGGCCATGTCCGGTGTGCTCGCCGGCTACTACGATCCGTCGGACGAGGCACCGTACTTCGGCGTGATCGGTGTGGTGGCCATTGTGCTGGCAGCGGCCCTGGCCGTTGCCGTACGGCCGATCCGCCGGCTGATGGGCGGGGTCCGCTAAGCCTTCGTCTGCCTTGTGGCGTCGAATCCTAGGCAGGAATGCCCATCATCAAGCCCATGAACACGAAAAGAATCCAGAACAGCAACCCGAGGCCAAGAGTCAGGTAACCCATCACCAGACCGGCAATTGCCATCCCCCTGCCTGCGGGTTCCTTCCGGAGGCCGATGTGCCCGAAAACCACCGCCAGAATCTGGGGAACGAGGAAAATGCCCCCGGTAACTATGCCGATGATGCCCACGATCATTGCCACGAGGCTCATGGTCCTGGCTTCGGGGACGTACGGCTGGGAGTAGCCGGGCTGCGCGTAGCCGGAAGACGGGTCACCATGCCCGGGCTGGGCGTACCCCGGCTGGGGGTGCCTGGACTGCGCTTGGTCCTGGTACGGGTTCGGCGGCGGCACCGGGACCTGCCCGGGATGAGCGAACCCGCTCTCCGGCGAGGCCTTGGCATCCCGCAGTCTGCCGTGCTCATCCAGGTAGGGGTTGCGGTACTTCGCCGCCGGCTGCTGCGGCGTTGTACCCTCCGGCTTCCGAAAATTTCCAGACTGGTTTTCGCTGTTGCTCATGGTCCTTGTCCCGCCTGCTTGTTATCCCAACAGTAGCGCGCGAACCTGCACCGGGATCCAGTGCGGTTCAAACTTCGACCGTTGCGTAATGTGGCGCCTCAGTGCGGACATCGTCTGACACTGCGGTGCCTTCTTTGACATGCTGGTGCCATGAGCAGCCGTGCGGGCACAGTAGCCCTTCCCACTGACCTTGTCGACCTGACCGCCCTCCTGGACGCTTATTACGACGTCGTCCCGGACCTGAGTGATCCCGGCCAGCGCGTGGCGTTCGGCACCTCGGGCCACCGCGGCTCCAGCCTGAAGGCCTCCTTCAACGAGAACCACATCGCCGCTATCACACAGGCGATCGTCGAGTACCGCGCCGGACAAGGCATCACCGGCCCGCTCTTCCTGGGCAAGGACACCCACGCGCTGAGCGATCCGGCCCAGAACACCGCGCTCGAGGTGCTGGCCGCTAACAACGTCAAGGTCCTCACCGACGCCCGCACCGGTTGGACGCCCACCCCAGCCCTCAGCCACGCCATCCTGACCTACAACTCTGGCAACCACGGGGACACCGCGGACGGCATCGTCATCACCCCGTCCCACAACCCGCCCAGCGACGGCGGTTTCAAGTACAACCCGCCGCACGGCGGCCCGGCGGACAGCGACGCGACCAACTGGATCGCCGCCCGCGCCAACGAACTGCTGGCGGGCGGCCTGAAGGACGTCAAGCGGATCCCGCTGGCGCAGGCCCAGTTCTCCGATGCCATTGGCGGCTACGACTTCCTGACCCATTATGTCGAGGACCTGCCCAACGTGCTGAACCTCGATGCCATCCGCGCATCCGGGCTCCACATCGGCGCGGACCCCATGGGCGGGGCGTCCGTGGACTACTGGGGGGCCATCGCCGAACGGCACAACCTGAACCTGACCGTGGTCAACCCGCAGGTGGACCCGCAGTGGGCCTTCATGACGCTGGACTGGGATGAGAAGATCCGCATGGACTGCTCCTCCCCCTCCGCCATGGCCTCGCTGATCGGCAGGATCTCCGAGTATGACATCGCCACCGGGAACGACGCCGATGCGGACCGCCATGGTATCGTCACCCCGGACGGCGGGCTGATGAACCCCAACCACTACCTGGCCGTGGCCATCGACTACCTGTACCGCAACCGCGAAGGCTGGGGCCCCGGGGCCACGATCGGCAAGACCCTGGTGTCCTCCTCGATCATCGACCGCGTTGCCGCCGATCTGGGCCGCAAGCTCGTCGAGGTTCCGGTGGGCTTCAAATGGTTCGTCCCGGGCCTGCTGGACGGGTCCGGAGCGTTCGGCGGCGAGGAATCCGCCGGTGCCTCCTTCCTGCGTCTGGACGGCCGGCCCTGGTCCACCGACAAGGACGGCATCCTGCTGGCGCTGCTGGCTTCCGAGATCACCGCCGTGACCGGCAAAACCCCGTCCCAGCTGTACACGGGCCTGACCGAAAAGTTCGGCGCCCCGGTCTACGCGCGGATCGACGCCGCAGCGACGCGCGAGCAGAAGGCGGCCCTGGGCAAATTGTCCGCCGCCGATGTCACAGCCACCACCCTGGCGGGCGAGGAAATCACCGCCAAGCTGACCGAGGCGCCGGGCAACGGCGCGGCCATCGGCGGCCTGAAGGTCACCACGGAGAACGCCTGGTTCGCCGCCCGGCCGTCCGGCACGGAGGACGTGTACAAGATCTACGCCGAGTCCTTCAAGGGCGAAGACCACCTCAAGCAGGTCCAGGCCGAGGCCAAGGCGCTCGTGGACGGCGTCATTTCCTGATCCAGCTTTCGCCGAGGAAGCGGCCTTGGTCCAACGAAGCGGTTCCGCGACCGCTTCCGCGGACCGGGGCCGCTTCTCGTGGTGGAGCTGGGGGTAAAATCTTCCTGATCCCCCGCACCCCCTTGGAAGGCACCCCCATGTCCATGCTCGGCCTCAAGTGGTCGCAACACGGCGACGGTAAGCAGATTACCCCGGGCGAAGTGGTCGCCCCCAACGAGCGGCTGAGCTGGCCGCGGACCATCGGGATCGGCGTCCAGCACGTCGTCGCGATGTTCGGCGCCACGTTCCTGGTCCCGCTGCTGACCGGTTTCCCGCCCGCCACCACGCTCCTGTTTTCCGGCCTCGGCACCATGCTCTTCCTGGTCATCACGGCCGGACGGGTGCCCAGCTACCTCGGCTCCAGCTTCGCGTTCATCGCCCCGATCGGCGCCGCCATGAACCAGTTCGGTCCCGGCGGGGCCCTGGGCGGGATTGTGATGGCCGGGGCGGTGCTGTTCCTTGTGGGACTCATCGTGCAGCTGGCCGGCGCGCGCTGGATCCAGGTGGTCATGCCGCCGATCGTCACCGGTTCCATCGTGGCCCTGATCGGACTGAACCTGGCCCCAGCCGCCAAGGACAACTTCATGCTGGCGCCCCTGACGGCGCTGGTCACCCTGCTCAGCATTATCCTGGTGACGGTGCTGTTCAAGGGCATCCTGGGCCGCCTGTCCATCCTGGTCGGCGTGGCGGTCGGCTACCTTGCCGCCGCTATCCAGGGCGAGGTGGACTACTCCGCAATCAGTGATGCGCCGTGGTTCGGGCTGCCGGACTTCCATGCGCCCGAGTTCCATCTCTCCGTCGTGGGGCTGTTCGTCCCGGTGGTGCTGGTGCTGGTGGCGGAGAACATCGGGCACGTGAAGTCCGTCGCACTGATGACCGGGCACAATCTGGACACCATGACCGGCCGGACGCTGATGGCGGACGGACTGGCCACGGTGATTGCAGGTTCCGGCGGCGGCTCCGGGACCACCACTTACGCGGAGAATATCGGTGTCATGGCCGCCACGAAGGTCTACTCGACGGCCGCCTACTGGGTCGCCGCCGTCGCCGCCGTCCTGCTCAGTCTCTCGCCGAAGTTCGGCGCGATCATCGCCACCGTTCCGCCGGGCGTGCTCGGCGGCGCCGCAACGGTGCTGTACGGCATGATCGGCGTGCTGGGCGTCCGCATCTGGGTGCAGAACAAGGTCAGCTTCGCCAACCCGATCAACCTCACGACGGCGGCCGTCGCCTTGATCATCGGCATCGCCGACTACACGTGGACCGCGGGTGAACTCCAGTTTGCCGGAATTGCGCTGGGCACCGCGGCGGCCCTGATCATTTACCACGGCATGACGGCCGTCAACCGCGTTACCGGCGCTGTGGCGGACGAGACCGAACACCAGGACCAAGGGGTAGAGCCCAGCAAGCTGGGGTGAGCGGGCCTATACCCCCGCGAAAGTACCTCCAGACGCAACGGCACCCAGCCCCTGCTCCATCTCACGGTGCCGGAGCGACCGTTCCCGATGGCGTTGGCGACGGCGGGGGCGGTGCCGCGGGGGCCGGGGTCGACGACGGCGGCGGCGGCGGGACAGCTGAAGGGGCCGCCGGGCTGGACGCCGGAGCCGGTGCGGTCGGTAGGGGCGACGGTGCCGGTGCGGGTGCGGGTGCCAACGTCGGGGTCGGGGACGGGGCAGGAACCGGAGTCGGGCTGGGCGGCAGCGACGGCGTCGGACTCAGCGGCGGTGGCGTCAGCGATGGAATCGGGGTGGCCGTCCCCCCGGGTACCAGGGGCGGAGTCGGCGTCGGGCTCAGCGGCGGCGGTGTCAGTGACGGAATCGGTGTGGCCGTTCCACCGGGTACCGGGGTGGGAGTCGGTGTGAGCGTCGGGGTTGGGCTGGGCGTCGGCGTCAGTGTCGGGGTCGGCGTCAGCGTCGGGGTCGGTGTGGCCGTTCCACCGGGTACCGGGGTGGGAGTCGGTGTGAGCGTCGGGGTTGGGCTGGGCGTCGGCGTCAGTGTCGGGGTCGGCGTCAGCGTCGGGGTGGCCGTTCCACCGGGTACCGGGGTCGGAGTCTGCGTGAGGGACGGCGTCGGCGTCAGCGTAGGTGTGGGGGTAGGTGTCGGGGCCTGTGGAATACCCGGGGCACCGGGAACCGCAGGGTCCGGCACCGCAGGGTCCGGCACCGCAGGGTCCGGCACCGCGGTGTCCGGTGCAGCGGGCGCCGGCGTCAAAGCCGGATCAACCGGGGCCGCCGGATCAACCGGGGCCGCCGGAGTGCCTGTCCCGAACTGGAAGTTAGGATCAAGACTGTCAATCCTGGCCGTCGGATCCTGCTGGACAATGTCGAGGATGCGGTTCTCGTAGGCGGTCAGCTGGGACTGGATCTCCGGAAGCGACAGCTCCGGCAGCTGCCCCCCAAGCTGCTCGCCGTAGGCAGCGATTTCATCCCATACTTCCTCGACCTGGTCCTCGCTTTCATCGCTCAGTGGGCTGTCCAGCGGGAGGACCAGCTGCTGCGCCAGCGATTGGGCGATGCAATTAACGCATTCGTGGTTGACGGCTCCGGACAGATCCTGTGGAACAATGTCCTCCGTCTCGCCCACCACCAGCACCACCTGGAAGCCCACGGCCACGGTCGTGCAGTTGGTGCAGTCGGCGAAGGCATACGCCTCATTGATATTGAGCACTTGTTCCTCGTCCTCCACCCACACCAGCGCGAAGGCAACGTCGTACACCACGGATCCATCCAAGGTGTTGATGGCGAGCGCCTGGTTGTCGCCATCCTCGGGAGGCAGCGGCTCGTTGAACGGAAATACCCAAGCCGGCGGCTCGATGTCGTCCATGGAAATGGGAGGTCCGCTTCCTCCCCTAAGTGCGGCGCCGTTGCTTTGTGTAGGTGCGCTTTCAGCAGTTGCCGATTCGGTCGTTGAGCTGACCGTGGGATCCGTGGTGGCGGCGGCGGTTCCGTCGCTGCTGGTACCGGCGGCGGGGCCGGCGTCGTCCGTTGCTCCGACCGGCGGCGCTGCTTCCGGCGGGACCGGGACCGGTGGGACAGCGGCCGGACCGTTCCACGCGCCCACAGCCGGCGGCGGTTCTTGCGGCGGCTCCGCCGGCCCGCGGGGCACCAGGATGACCGCCAGCTCCGGCTCCTCGGGCGTGGGCACGCGGCCATCGGGCCAGGCTGCGGGAGCGTCGGCGGGGGTTGGAAGGTTCGCCGGCAGCCGTCCGGTCTGGCCCTCGGCGAGACTGGTGGTGATGCCCGGGCGGGCAAACATGTCCGCGGCGGAAAACAAGGGGGCGTCGACGATCGTGCCGCGCTCGTAGGGCTGGATGGGGCGGTACGTGTCGTCGCTGGGCCACCATGCCCAGGTCAGTCCGGCGGCGATCCCTGCAGCGGCAAGCAGCACCATCCCACGCTGGTTTGGTTTGCCCCGGGTGCTGCGCCAGACCGGAACGACGACCTGCCGCACCAGCCGCGCCAGAATATAGATACTGCCCAGAACCGGAATGGCGATGGCGACGATGGAGAAGGCGCGGTCCCCGGCGTCGAGCATGTCCCCGCCGTTCCAGCTGGCGGCGAACATTGCGCTCTGGTCCCGGATGCTGGCCCACGCGGTCGCCATCAGCCGGGGCAGTGCCACCACGATCAGCGCCAGTATGGACAGCAGCAGCGGAATCACCAGCACAACCCACAGCGTGACGACCGCACGTGCCCAGGGCTTGAGGATTTTCGACGCCGGATCTCCCCAGTGCCGGGGAAGCATGCCCAGCAGCGTCGGCTTGATCCGCTGGAACAGATCCGGCACGCCCGTCAGGTCCGCCAGGATGTGGTAGCCGTCGAACCGGATGAACGGGATCAGTTGCCGGACCATCTGCAGGATCTGGGTCACGATCACCAGCAGCAGTGCGTCGAAGCCGGTGATCCACCAGGCGAATATAACCCCGACGGCAACTATGGCATTGAAATACAGTCCGCCGAGATCCGTCCGCAGCCGTCCGCTGCGCGGGAGCCGGTAGGCATCCGTCACATCGGTATAGAAAGCCGGCCACACCAAATAGAGCCCGGCACCCATCACGCCCGGGATAGCACCGCTGTACTTTGCGGCCGCGGCGTGGCCGAACTCGTGGAAACCGGCCGAAAGGATCGTCACCAGGAAGATCAGCAGCAGCAGGCCAGGTTCGTTGAAGGCTTCATAGGTTGCGGACGCCAGGCCCTTCTCCATGAGCACCCACCAGCAGACACCCAGGAACGCCAGCAGTATGCAGGACACGATCAGCGGATGGAAGAGCCAAGCGAACGGCGCCGTCAGCCGCCGGGTCATTGCCGGATTGGTCACCGCGACGCGCAGCCGCAGTCCCAGCAGCGGGTTGGACCTCTTGACTTCCGGCTCTGAACCGTCCGCCCGTTTGAGCAGGCCCAGTGGACGGAGGTGCCGGTTGATCAGGGCCTGGACATTGTCGGCGGTGACCAACCGGCCGGATTTGGAGCTGACCCGGTCGGCAACCTCCTGCTGCGCGCGGACGCCGTCGATCGACTCCAGTACGAGGTACAGGAGACGGGTCAGCTGGATCGTTTGGCCATCCCCGCGGCGCACGAGCGCCGGCGGCTCGCGGTATCCAGAGCCCCGCATTTCGCCGATGAGCACAAGCCCACCGGCCCGGGCCGGAATATCGACCGCCGGCAGCGCCGCGGAATGGGATGGTCCGTCGGATGCCGGCGGTCCATTGGTGACCGTCGTCATGGCGGATTACTGCAGAATTTCCGACTGCTGATCGGCAGTAGCTGTGGCAGAACCGGTGATGGTCTGGTTGATGACCGCATCCTGCTGCGCCACGGCCGCGGCTTCGCTGTTCGGGGACAGAATGTTGGCCGAAACAGCAGCATCAATGGGGGCAGCAACGTTGGCGTTAGCCGCGACTGCACCATTGATTGGAGCCGCCAGGTCGACATCGGCTGCCAGGTCGATATTCACCTTGAGCAGGTCCCCGTCAAGCACTCCGCCCGCATCGAGCTGGTTCAGGACATCACCGACCGTTCCCACTGTCTCCTGCAGCACAGGAGCCACAGCCTCAACCACAGGGGGCAAGGCATCAGCAACCGGACCGACGGTGCCTGGCAGAGCCTCAGCAATCGGACCAACCGTACCCGGCAGCGCTTCGGCAATCGGACCAACCGTACCCGGCAGCGCTTCGGCAACCGGACCCACTACGTCGGGCAGCGCCTCAGCAATCGGAGCCACCGTACCCGGCAGAGCCTCAGCAATCGGAGCCACCGTACCCGGCAGAGCCTCAGCAATCGGAGCCACCGTACCCGGCAGAGCCTCAGCAATCGGAGCCACCGTACCCGGCAGCGCTTCGGCAACTGGAGCGACGGTTCCCGGCAGAGCCTCAGCAATCGGAGCCACCGTACCCGGCAAAGCCTCAGCGACGCCACCGACAGTATCCGCCACACCACCAACGGTATCCGAGACAACCGGAGCAACGGATTCAACCACTGGCGGCACCGCACCAGCGACGCCACCGACAGTATCCGCCACACCACCAACAGTGTCAGAAACAACCGGGGCAACACCCTCGGCCACCGGGGCCACGGAGTTAACCACGGGAGCGGCAACCTGCTGAACCGGAGCCAGGGTCTCTGAAGCCGAGTCAGTCACACCGCCAGCACCCGTTGCCGGAGTCAGAACCGGAGCCACTGTGGAAAGCCCTCCGCCAACAGTCTCAGTGACCACCGGGGTAATCCGGGGATCGCTGGACTGGATCAGGTCATCCACCGGAGCGGGAACGGGATCAGCTGCGGCACCGAAGGCAGCGGCCGGCGTCGCACCGGCTGCCTCTTCAGCATCGGCCGCGGGATCGGTTATATCCACAACCGGCTCTTCAACTACCGGCTCTTCCGGAGCTTCAACATCCACTACCGGAGCTTCAGGCGCCTCTATGCCGTCGTCACCGGCACCAGCGCCTGCACCAGCACCGGCTGAACTGCCGGCGTCGACGACGTCGTTGCTCTGGTCAATGTTGCTGCCCTGCAGCGAGTTGGCCGTCGCATCGGCAGTAATGCTGTGGGTGATGGACGCGCCCTGGTCACCCAGCGCTTCCGCCGTCGACCCTGGCGACAGGATATTGGCGCCAACGGCCGCGTCAATGGGAGCCGCCACGTTGGCATTCGCCGCGATGGCCAGATCAATCGGCGCACTGGCGTCGATGGACAGGTCGAGGTCGGCATTGAGATCAAGAATCGATGCCACTTCCTTGTCAGGAAGGGCTATGCCGCCCTGCGCCGATAGCTCTTCCTCCGATAACGGAGTATTTTGGGTGGGTTTCATTTGGATCAGTCTTCGTTCTCCAGCGCATTTCACGCCGATGTCAGATGGGGGAGGTAGGAAATCGCTCACGATCAACAGCCCATGCGCTCGCACCTGGTTGTACGCAGGAAAGTTGATCGCGGAAGGATGTCGAAAACTCATAGCCCGGATTTAAAGAATGAATCGCCGGCCTTAATGGCCTACCGATTCTCCGTGCCTGGTGGCTCCGCCTTGCCCAGCTCAAAACAGACTACAGGCCAACTTATAAACTCAATTTTACCTTTGCGGCCAATCCGGGTTCCAGACCGGAAGCCGCTCTAATGTGTGCTACTTGCTGCCATTTAACCGCCTACCTTTGAACCGCGTTCCTCAGCTTCATTAAGCAGTCTGCATACTTCCTCGTCGCTGGTCTGATCGAAGTGCTTATAGGCCTGCCCCACAGCCATGAAGTGCTCCGGCATCCAGACGCACACGACCTGGTCCACCAGGTCCCGGAGCTGGGCGACGCTGTCCGCAGCCCCCACCGGTACCGCCGCTACCAGGCGGGCCGGCTGGTGCTTGCGGATCGCCGAAACAGCTGCCCGCATGGTGGCTCCGGTGGCCAGACCGTCGTCGACGACGATCACGGTCCGTCCGGATACATCCAGCGGAGGCCGGCCGCCGCGGTAGACCTGTTGCCGCCGCGCCAGTTCCGCCTGCTCCCGGACGGCCACCGCCTCGAAAATCCTGCCGTTGCCGTTCCTCGCATTCAGTCCGGCCATGATTTCCGGGTTCCGGACCGTCTCTATGTTTCCGGCCACGTCGGCCAGGGCTCCCATCGCAACCTCGGAATGCCCCGGGACCCCGACTTTCCGCACCACGACGACGTCCAGCGGAGCGTCCAGCTCACGGGCCACCTCGGCGGCAACCGGCACCCCGCCGCGGGGCAGCCCCAGGACCAGCAGCTTGGGTTGGCCGCGGCAGGCCAGAAGCTCGTGGGCCAGAACCTCTCCGGCCTCGCGGCGGTCGAGGTAGCGTTGCCCGGTCATGCCCGGTCAGTGACCTCTGGATGCCCGGATTCCCGCGCACAGTGGGCGCAGCAGTAGATGCTGCCGCCAGCTTCCGCCCCGTGTCCCAGGACGCGGCAGCCGCAGTGGGCACACGTCGGGGCCATCTTGTGCGCGGCGCATTCGAAGCTGTCGAACGTGCCGGTCTCCTCGCCCCGGGTGATGGTGAAGGTCTTGTCGTAGGTATTGCCGCAGGTATCGCACGTTGCCATCGTTTCCTCCTGAAGCTAAATAATCAGTATGCTTACTTTTCTACCACGGGCGGCCGGGTCTGAAAAGGCCCCGGACCGGCTTCACGCTCCCTCAAGAGCCTGCTGGGTCGCCCAGGAGACGTATTTCGCGGCCTGGCCGAGCGCTTCCTCCGGGGTGCGGGCCAGGTCCAGCAGGCTTACGCCCGCAACCACGCCGTACTCCGCCAGCTGCTCCGGCGCCAAGGTGATCCTTCCGGCAACTACGACGACGGGCAGTCCCCGCGCGTGCGCCCGCCGCGCCACGCCCAGAGGGGCTTTGCCCTGCAGGGACTGCTGGTCCATCGAGCCCTCCCCGGTGACCACCAGATCCGCCTCGGCCAGCGCTGCGTCCAGTCCCGTGAGTCCTGCGATCAGGTCGAAGCCCGGCTCCAGGGCCGCTCCGGTGAAGGCGAGGAAGGCGGCCGGAAATCCGCCCGCCGCTCCCGCGCCGGGCCGCTGCACTTCCACTCCGGTGGCCTCCGACAGCAGCCGGGCCCACTTCTCCAGGCCCTCGTCCAGCAGACGGCGGGACACCGCATCGGCGCCCTTCTGCTCGCCGAAGACATGCGCGGCTCCCTCCGGCCCGTACAGCGGATTGGTCACATCCGCAGCGATCCGGATTCTGGCCGAGGCGAGCCGCGGATCCAGGCCCGAGGCATCCACGCTGCCGGCCAGCGCCAAAGCCGCGCCGCCCAGCGGGAGCTGGCTGCCGGCGTCGTCATGGACCTGCAGGCCCAGCGCACGCAGGGCCCCGGAACCACCGTCCGTCATCGCGGAACCGCCGACACCCAGCACAATCTCGGTGGCGCCGGCGTCCAGGGCGGCAGTAATCAACTGTCCGGTGCCGTAGCTGTGAGCCGCGAGGGCGGTCTGTACTGAGGGGTCCACCAGCAGCAGGCCAGAGGCCCGCGCGGTCTCGATGACCGCCGTCGTCCCCGTCCCGGTCCGCAGCAGCGCCCAGTTGGCGGTGACGTCACGGTCCAGCGGGCCGCGCACCCGCGAGGTCTGTTCCTCCCCGCCCGCCGCCAGCGCCGCTTCCAGGGTTCCCTCGCCGCCGTCGGCCACGGCCACCATGCTGACCTGCGCGTCCGGATAGACACGGAGGACCCCCTCGGCCATGGCGTGGGCCGCCTCGGCGGCGGAGAGCGTTCCCTTGAACTTGTCCGGTGCAATCAGTACGTGCATGGAACCATCCTGCCACCCGGGTCAGGCAGCCGGGTGAGGCGGGCCGTTACCGTCGGGGCAGCCAGCAGCCGCGCTCCTGCATAACTTCGGCCAGGATGTCCGCGCGGTCCGTCATAATCCCGTCCACCCCCATGTCCAGCAGTTCCCGCATGGCCGGCGCATCGTTGACCGTCCAGACGTGGACCTGCAGCCCCGCCCGGTGGCAGCGCCGCACAAAGCGCGCAGTCACCACCTTCAGGAAGCGGGTGCGGGCGGGAACCTGCACGCAGTGGATGGGCCCCAGCCGGGCGACGATGAACCGGGACAGCCCCAGTGGCCCCAGCAGCACCAGCAGGGCGATGGCCAGTACGCCTGCGGAGCTGGCGGCGGGCCGGGTCAGCCGGCGCAGCACGCGCAGCCGTCGGCGGTCGGAGAAGGAGGCGACGAGGACACGGTCGTGCGCCCGGTGCCGTTCGATCAGCTCGGCCAGCAGGTCGGCGCCGGCCAGGTCTTTGACGTCGATGTTGATCTTCAGATCCGGCCATTCGGAGAGCAGCTCGTCCATGGTCGGGATCGGCTCCACTCCGCCGATCCGCACCCGCTTCAGCTCCGCCGCGGTGAGGCTGTTGATCGGGCCCAGTCCGTCGGTGACCCGGTCCAAGGTGTCATCGTGGAACGCCATCAGCACGCCGTCCCGGGTGGTGCGCGCGTCCGTCTCCACATACGCGAAGCCCAGCTCCACCGCACTGCGGAAGGCGGCCAGCGAATTCTCGCAGCCGGTAACGGAGAAGCCGCGATGCGCGAACGCCAGCGGCCAGGCCTGCGGCCGGCCGGAATCCAGGTGCGGCCCAGTATTATTCAGGAACGGAACAGGTTTACCGGGCAACGGAACTGGTGCCTCCACAGCACGACTCTACCGCCGGGAGAATGGATGACGAAGAACTATCCCACGGCCCAGCAGACGCTGGATTTCTTTGCCTCGCTGCCCCGCCGCCGCATTGGAGCGGGGGTATTGCTGACCAATGGCGCCGGCGAAGTCCTCATGGTCGAGCCCGACTACAAGGAATACTGGGAGATCCCGGGCGGCACGGTGGAGGCGGGCGAGGATCCGCGCTACGGCTGCGAGCGGGAATGCACCGAGGAGCTGGGGCTAGACCTTACCCTGGGCGCGCTGCTGGTGATCGAGCACCAGTTCCATCCGGAACCGTACGGTGACTCCATGCTCTTTGTGTACGATGGCGGCACCCTGGCTGAGGATGCGGTCATCACCTTGCCGGACGCGGAATTGCTCAGCTACCGCTTCCTGCCGCCGGACGAGCTCGAAAGCGTGACGGTGGTGCCGCTGGCCAACCGGCTGCGGGCCGCGCTGCAGGCCCGCCGCGCCGGGACCGTCGTCGAACTGGTCAACGGAGTCCGGGTGAACTGAGCGCGCCGGCGTCCGGCCCTCCCTTGTCCAGCTGGCCCTTGTCCAGCCGCTCCAGGAGGTGTTCGAGGACCTGGGCGACGCCGTCATCGTCGAATGCCGGCGCGGTCCGTCCCGCGGCTGCCAGCGCATCCGGGTGGCCGGAGGCCATGGCGTAGCCATGGCCCGCCCAGCCCAGCATCTGGATGTCATTGGGCATGTCGCCGAAGGCGACGACGTCGCAACGGTCAATGCCCAGGGCCGCGGCGTATTCGGCCAGGGTCACCGCCTTGTTGATGCCGCGGACCGCCATTTCCAGCATGGCCACGTTGGGTGCCGAATGTGTCGTAGCCACTAGATGCGCCACTTCCGGCCCCACCGCGGCCAGGAAATCGTCCGGGCTGATGTCCGGTTCCTTGGCCAGGAATTTCACGACGCCGGCGTCCTTGGGTAGGCTGGCGCGCAGGGTGCCGGGCTGGACCTCGGACAGCAGCTCCACGGATCCAGGTTCAACGAAACCGGGCTCCAGATGGAAGCCGTCGACGGTTTCGGCCGCAAAGGTAGCTGCCGGAAACAGGGTCCGGATAATTTCCTCCGCCTCGAAGACCTTCTCCAGCGGCAGGACCTCCGCCCGCAGCAGCTGTTCGGCTGCTAGATCATAGACCACGGCTCCGTTGGAGCAGATCACGGTGCCGGTGTGGCCCATCTGCTCGCTCAGCGGTGCCAGCCAGCGCGGCGGGCGCCCGGTCACAAAGACAATCTCGACGCCGGCATCGCGGCAGGCGTGAAAGGCCCGGATAGTCCGCGTGCTGATTCTGCCGTCACGGCCGACAATCGTGCCGTCCAGGTCACTGGCCACCAGCCGCATGCCGTACCCCCTTATGAAAAAAGCCCGAACACTAAGGGTACTAGCACCGGCACGTCCGGCTAAGCGCTAGGCATACCAGTCCCATCCGGGAGGCGTCCATGATGGCGGCACCTGGTGTCCGCTGAACTGGCCGCATTTACTGCAGGAGTAGCTCGCGTTGGCCTGGTTCTGCAGCCCGTTCGGCTGGATCCGGGCTGGAACGAAATCCTCGAAGATCAGGAATTCATCCGACCGGCAGTCCAGGCAGAAGGGCACCTCGGGCCCGTGCGCCAGGGCCGGCCGGCCGCTGGAGATGTTGTCTCGTGGAGCAGTAACAGTCATTGAGCCACCACAACTTCCTTGTAAGCAGGGGCGTCCTTTTGGGATGCGTCCCGGCGGTAAGCCGTTTGCAATTCAGGGCCGGTGATCGTCAGTGACCACCGATGAATACGAAGGTGTGCCTGTCCCATGGCTTACCTTCGACGACGGTTTCAGCGGGCCCACAGCGGTGGGCTTCCCGCTCCGGCGGACCGTCCCTTCCGGTGGACGTCCACGCAGACGCGGACTTTCAGGGTACAGGCAGCAAATGGCCGGGAGAAGACCCTGAAACAGATTTTCTGCCGCACCGTCACAATCACCGCACGACAGCCGGGCCCCAAGGTTTTCCCAGCATCACTCCGGAATAAATGTCGCAGGGGAAACCTACCGCGGAGGGGAAGCGGTGGGCCGTTCACCCCGAACCGTTCAATCTGGGGGATAACTTCAAATGACTGAATACAATCGACGCCACAGCGGCGCCGGGGCTCATCCCTGGCTCTCCGTCCGGCGCCTGACCTTCCGCCGCCTCACCGCCCGCGGCATCACCGTCGGCCTGGCCACCGGGGCACTGCTGGCTCCGCTGCTGGCAGTACCCGCCGGGGCTGTGACCATCTCTACACCGGACCCGGACGGCCAACTGGCCGCCGTCGGTCCCGTGGATCCAACGACCGGGTTCCCGTACTGGTACGAGGACAAGGACGGCAACCGGCTGGAGTTGTGCCTGGACGCCGCCGAATGCCCGCTGATGCTCGAGGACCCGATTCCGGATCCAACTGCTCCCGTATCCGTTCCGGAGAACTTTCCGGGAGAGGCGATGTGGTGGTCCGGCGAGGCCTCCATCGACCGCCCGGTCGGTTCGCGGGCGCTGCTGATCATGGCCCAGGAGGCCGCCTTCGCCAATGAGGTACCGGTCGAAGGCGACCAGACCGCCTTCGCGCGGCTGCGGATCCGTATCGACGGCCTCGTCCCGGGGCAGACCTACACCGTGACCCACCCGTACGGTGTCGAGCAGTTCGTCGCCGAAGACGAGGGCAACGGCGAAGGTTCCATTAACTACACCGAGGACATCGGCTGCCTGGATGCTCCCTGCGCCGATGACTTCGATGCGGCCCTGACCGGACGTGTCGGCCCGTTCCTGCGCTGGGACCAGGGCGCCCCGGCCGGCCACCTGGGCGATGCCGCCGTCCCGCATACGGTCACCGGCAGCCCCTACGGCACCAACGTCTTCCGGATCGAAGGACCGAACGCGGGCGGCCCCGGCGTGAACTCCGTTCAGACGAACCTGTTCACGATCCAGGGCAAGATCGCCGAACTGAAGGCCGGCGTCAACATTCCCGGCGGACTGTACGCGGCTCCCCAGCAGGTCAAGATCCAGTCCTCCTTCCCCGCTGAATCCAAGCTCGTCTACACCACGGACGGCACGGATCCCGCGGTCGACGCCGAAGGTAACGTCACCAACGGCACCGAGTGGGCACCCACGGCCGGGAACCCGGCGGACGGCGCACTCGTAACGGTCGGTGTGCCCGCCCCTGTCGACCCGCCCGTCGACCCACCCGTTGACCCCGTCGACCCACCCGTCGATCCCGTCGACCCACCCGTCGATCCCGTCGACCCACCCGTTGACCCCGTCGACCCACCCGTCGATCCCGTCGACCCACCCGTTGACCCCGTCGACCCACCCGTCGATCCCGTCGACCCACCCGTCGATCCCGTCGACCCACCCCTTGACCCCGTCGACCCACCCGTTGACCCCGTCGACCCACCCGTTGACCCCGTCGACCCTGTCGACGAGCCCGCAGCCGTGGAAACTGTCCTGAAGTTCATTGCCGTGGACTTGGCCACCAACGCCCCGACCGGGGTCTACACCGAGACCTACACAGTCAACGGAAACCTTCCGGCGGCCATCGCGGATCTGGACGCCTCCGTGGTCCACGCCGGACACCAGGAAGTGACCCTGACCGGAGCGGATCCGGCCGGCCTCGACACCACCGTCTACTACACCCTGGACGGGTCAACGCCGAGCGTCGTCGACGGCGAACCGCAGGGAACCACCCGCGAATACACCGAGCCGCTGTACCTGGCCCGCTCCACCACCGTCAACGCCATCGCGGTGAACGACGAGGGAGTGGAAGGCGCCGTCACCTCCAACCGGTACACCATCCACAACCTCGCCTCGGTCGGCGCGGTCGGGGAGCACGGCTTCCCGGAGTCGCTCACTGACAACACCGGCCAGACGCTCTACCTTGATGTTCCGGCAGGAACGCCGCTGACGGCCTGGCCCGAGGAAGCCCTCTACTGGTCCGCAAACGCCGACACGCCCCTGACCGGCGGCGGCACCGCGCGGCTGGAGGCGAGTGCCGAAACCGGCTTCACCACCGGCTCCGTGATCGACGGCAACCAGATCGCCATCAACGGGTTCGGCCTCCGTCTCCTGGATGCCGTTCCGGGCGCCACCTACCGCATCACCCACCCCTACGGTGCGGCAACCGTCACCACCGATGAGACCGGCCGGGCGGATGCCGGCAGCGAGGTCGGCTGCCTGTCCGGGAACTGCGATGCCGCCGACTACCAGCGTCTGCTGGAAGGCGACGTGGGACCGTTCCTGAAGTCCACCGCGGCTGCGGAAGGCTTCCTCGGCGACGGCGCCACAGCGACGACGGTGACCGGCAGCCCGTACGACACCAACGTCTACCGGATCGAGCAGATCACGGACGGAACCGGTGCTCCGCTGGACGAGCCGCTCCTGGTGGGCGAAACCGACCAGTTCGTCGTTTCCGGACGGACGACACCCGCTCCCGCCGCGGCACCGGTCGACCCGCCGGTTGACCCGGTACCGGTCGCCACCCCGTTCACCGACGTCGCCGCGGACACCCAGTTCGCTGCGGAGATCGCCCGCCTGGCCGATCTGGGCATCACCACCGGCTTCCCGGACAGCACCTTCCGCCCGGTCCAGCCCGTGAACCGCGACGCCATGGCAGCCTTCCTGTTCCGCCTGGCCGGCCAGCCGGAGTTCACCGCCCCGGCAACCCCGTTCCGGGATGTGGCACCGAACAACCAGTTCTTCCGGGAAATCTCCTGGCTGCAGACCACCGGTGTCACCACCGGCTTCGGCGACGGCACGTTCCGGTACCTGCAGACCGTCAACCGCGACGCGATGGCAGCCTTCCTGTACCGGATGGCCGGCTCGCCCGAGTTCACCACCCCGGAGGTCTCGCCGTTCGAAGACGTCGCCACGGACAACCAGTTCTACAAGGAAATCGCGTGGCTGGAGTCCACGGAGATCACCACCGGCTTCACGGACGGATCCTTCCACCCGTACGATCCGGTCAACCGCGACGCCATGGCCGCCTTCCTGACCCGCTACATCGACCGCGGCTTCGACACTCCGGGAACCCCGGCGCTGTAACAGCCCGTATCCAGCCGGACGCCGGCTGACTACCCGAACCAACAAGGCTGCGGCCCCGGTCCACCAGGACCGGGGGCCGCAGCCTGCGTCATCTGCCAAGGGGTACGCCTACACCGGCTGCTTTGAAGACAGGCCCGGCGCGGTTGGGCTCGTGGCCGGCTACCCGGGGATGCGCCGGAGCCGGTACACGAGAACGCTGAGGTTTTCGCTGGTTGCAGCCAGCTCGATTTCTCCCTGATCTCTGGCGATCCCGACGAGCTTGTAGGCCCTTCCCACTTCCGGCGGACGCTTGCCCCGCAACGTCCGGAGGCCCAGCGAATGAAGGTCGGTGAACGCCTTCGGGGATCCTGCCGGCTGGCTGGTCCCGTCCAAGACTGTCTGGAACTTGATAGTGCCGTCGTTCACCTCAGCGATTCCGGTCCCGAACAATGCCTGAGACGAAGAGCAGCCAGAACCGGGAGGAGACGAGCGCCTTCTCTCACGGCCAGCATGGGGAGGGCTGGGGCACGTCAACTGCCATGGCCGCATCGTAACCGCCCGGCGGTTGAGCGCGGTACCGCTCCCGTTGCCGCCGGCGCCCCACGCTGGGAATACTGGTGGGGTCAGGGTTTTCGCTCCCGGACGTGCTGAAGGCGGTGGCAGGCGATGAACGGCGGAGCAGCAGAAGAGTACGAACTCCGGCTGGAGCGCGCCGCGGAACTGCGCGCGGCCCGCGCATCGGGTGCCGATCAGGACGACACCGAAGCCGCGGAGGACGAGGATCTCCGGCAAAAGCGCAAGAAGATCGACGACGCGGCCAGAGCCGAGTACCTGGTCCGGGATGCCATGGCGCGGGGGGAATTCGACAACCTGAAGTACGCCGGCAAGCCCATCCCCGGGCTCGGCAACGGGTACGACCCCGACTGGTGGCTCAAAGGGCTGATCCAGCGCGAAAACCTCACCGGTCTGGGGCCGAAGGCCATTCTGCTCCGCACCGAGGATGCCGAGCTGGACGACCGGCTCGACCGGCTGTACTCGGAAAAGCAGGTCCGCGCGACCGTCGAAGACTTCAACGCCCGGGTGATCGACGCGCGCCGCCAGCTTCAGGGCGGACCGCCCGTCATCACCAAGACCCGCGACGTTGACCTCGAGGTGGCGCGCTGGCAGGAGCGCCGGGCGGCCGCGGCCCCGGAACCGGCCCCGGAACCGGAGGCCAGGCGCCCGTGGTGGCGGCGGTGGGGGCGGCCCCGGTAGCGTCCACTCCCGTTCGCTCAGCGCCAGGTGCTCGAAAGCCGCATCTTTCGAGCACCTGGCGCTGAATCAACCTGGGTGGCGAAGGTTACTTCACGGCACCCATGGACAGTCCTCGCACCAGCTGCTTCTGCGCCACCCAGCCGGCGATGACCACCGGCAGGGACGCCAGCACCGACGCCGCGGAGAGCTTGGCCAGGAACAGGCCCTCGCTGGTCATGGTGGAGACCAGGAACACCGGCGTCGTCGCCGCGCGGGCGGCGGTGAGGTTCAGGGCGAAGAAAAACTCGTTCCACGCGAAGATCACGCAGATCAGCGCGGTCGCCGCCAGCCCCGGGGCCACCATCGGCATCAGCACGGACCGCAGGGTCTTGAGCAGCCCCGCGCCGTCCATCTGCGCGGCTTCGAGCACCTCCCCGGGCACCTCCTGGAAGAAGGAACGCATCATCCACACCGCGATGGGCAGGTTCATCGCCGTGTATAGGACCACCAGGGTCCAGATGTTGTCCAGCACCCGCAGCTGCCCGGCGATGACATAGATGGGCGTGATCACCGCGACCACCGGCAGCATCTTGGTGGAGATGAAGAAGAACAGCACGTCCTGGGTCTTCTTCACCGGCCGGATACTCAGCGCGTATGCTGCCGGCACCGCCAGCAGGACCACCAGCAGCGTGGAGACGCCGGTGGCGATGATGGAATTCATGAAATACGCACCGGCCCCGGCCTCCAGCACCGCCTGGTACTGGTCCAGCGTCGGCTCGAAGAAGAACGTCGGCGGGTTGGAGGCCGCGTCCGCCTCCTGCTTGAAGGAGGTGAGCACCAGCCAGAGCACCGGAGCGAAGAAGCCGATGGCCACAATCCAGGTCAGCGCGGTCAGCAGCGAGGACTGGGGCCGCTGCCGGGCAGCCCGCCGGTTGACCGGCGCCGGCGCGGCCGGCGGGGCGGGGGTTGCAGTATCGATGGCCACGGTGTCAGTCCTTTACGTCGAAGCTGCGGAAGATCAGACGCAGCGCGAAGGTTGCGATGATGATGGTGGCGATGACGACGACGACGCCCATCGCCGCGGCCTGGCCGATGTCAAAGCCCAGGAACGCACGCTGATAGATGTAGAACGGCAGGTTGGCGCTGGCCGTACCGGGACCGCCGGCGGTCATCAGGTAGATCTGGTCGAAGGTGTTGACCACGTAGATGGCGCCCAGCAGCACCCCCAGTTCGATGTACCGGCGCAGCTGCGGCAGCGTCACGCCGGTGAAGGTGCGCCACCAGCTGGCGCCGTCGATCTGCGCCGCCTCCAGCACATCCTTGGGCTGGGCCTGCAGCCCGGCCAGGACCAGCAGCATCATGAACGGCGTCCACTGCCACACCAGCGCCATCAGGATGGAGAGCACCGGGTACGACGACGTCCAGTCCACCGCCGGGATGCCCACCAGCCCGATCAGCCAGTTCACCAGGCCGTAGCTCGGGTTCAGCATGGAGACGGACCACAGTGTGGCGCCGGCAACCGGCATGATCAGGAACGGGGTGATCAGCAGCGTCCGCACCAGCCCGCGGCCCTTGAAGCTGCGGTCCAGCAGCAGCGCGAAGACGATGCCCAGCACCATGGCCGCGAAGACACAGCCCAGGGTAATGAGCACGCTGTTCAGGGCCGCGCCGCGGAACGTGGAATCGGAGAAGATGTCCACGTAGTTGCCCAGCCCGACGAAGATGTCGCCGTCGGTGCGCAGCAGGTTCCAGGACCGCAGCGAATACCAGAGCGTGAACAGGAAGGGCAGCTGGGTGACGATGATCGTGAAGATCAGTGCCGGCAGCAGCGGCGCCCGGCGGCGCCAGCCTTCGGCCGGGGACATGCCTCGCATGGCGCTGCCCCGCTCGGCCCGCAGCCGGCGCTGCCTGAGATTGTGGTTGTCCACGAGGGTGGCCATCAGCGTTCTCCCGCCTGGTAGGTTTCCGCCACGGTTTCGGCGTACTGCTGCGACTGGGCCAGTGCTTCCTCGACGGTCTTCTGGCCCGCTATGGCTGCCGAGATCTGCTGCCCGACCCGGGTGCCCAAGTCCTGGAACTCCGGAATACCGACGAACTGCAGTCCGGTGTAGGGCACCGGACCGGTCATGCTGGTCTCCTGCGAGGCACCGGCCATGGCAGTCAGCGTCGGCTCGGCATAGGCCTGCGCGATCCGCGTATACTCCGGATTCTCATAGGTGGACAGCCGGCTGCCCGGAGGCACCCGTTCCCAGCCGATCTCATTGCCGACCAGGTTGATGTAGTCCTTGTCCGTCATCCAGGACACGAAATCCCAGGCGGCGTCCTTGTGCTCGCTGGTCTGCGGAATGGCCAGGGACCAGCTGTACAGCCAGCCGGCGTTCTCCGTCTCATTGACCGGCGCCTGCGCGTAGGCCGTCTTCCCCACGACCTCGGACGAACCTGGATCCTCCACGCTGGAGACCATCGCCGTCGCGTCGTACCACATGGCGGCCTGGCCCTGCGCGTACCGGGTCAGGCAATCGCCGTAGCCGCTGGTGGCGGCACCGGGCTGGCCGTAGTCGCGCAGCACGCTGACATAGTCCGTGACCGCAGCTTCCACTTCGGGGGAATCAAGAGTGGCGTTCCAGTCCTGGTCGAACCACCGGCCGCCGTAGGTATTGATCACCGTGTTCAGCGGCGCCATCACCTCGCCCCAGCCGGCCAGGCCGCGCAGGCAAATGCCGGAGAAATCGTTGGCCGGGTCGTGCAGCCGTTCGGCGAAGCCGCGGATGTCCTCCCAGGTGGGCTGGGCCGGCATGGTCAGTCCGGCCTGGTCGAAGAGGTCCTTGCGGTAGGCCAGGAAGGAGGACTCGCCGTAGAAGGGCACCGAGTACAGGTTCCCCTCATAGCTGAGCGCCTCGCGGATGGTGGGGATGAAATCCTCCGGATCATAGCCCTCGGTCTGCTCGGCGTAATCCTGCAAGTCGGTGATCCAGCCGTTGGCCGCCCACATCGGCGTCTCATAGTTGGAAATCATGACGACGTCGAACTCGCCGCCGCCGGTGGCCACGGAGGCCGTGATCTTGGCCCGGGCCTCGTTCTCCGGCAGGGAGACGAACCGGATGTCGACATCCGGGTGCTTGGCGCGGAAGTCGTCCTGCAGGGAAATCGCATCCTGCATCTGCGGGTTGGACACGATCGCTACGACGATCTCCTCCCTGCCGCCCACGGCGTTGGCCCCGCACCCGGTCAGCCCCAGCAGGACGGCTCCCAGGCCTGTCAGGAGCCGCAGCGGCGCGCCCTTGCGTCGGAATTTCACACTGTCGCCCTTCGCTCATCTGTGACTTGGGTCATGCTCATTTGGTAAGTGACTCTAGTCATATATACTCATCTGAGCAAGAGCCAGCGCTCATTCGTTATGCAGCGAGAGCACCCACAGCAGAAGGGCAGCCCGGTCGTGACACCGTCCCATGAGGAACTCCTGGCCCGGATCGCCAAGGACTACTACCTTGACAACCAGTCAAAGGTGGAGATCGCCCGGACCTACGGCATTTCCCGGTTCCAGGTGGCGCGGATGCTGGACGAAGCCCGGGCACTGGGCATTGTGAAGATCGAAATCCGCTTCCCGCACAGCGGCGAGGGCATCGACGCCAAGGCCCTGGCGAAGGCACTGGGCCTGAAGCACATCATCTCCATCCATACCGGATCGGACGACCTGGAGGGCCGGGAGCTGCTGGCCCAGGCTGCGGCCAAGGAGCTCATGGCGGCGGCCCGGCCGGGCGCCACCGTCGGCATCTCCTGGTCCCGTACTCTGGATCTGGCCGCCCGCCATGTCACCGAACTGCCCCGGTGCGACATCGTCCAGCTCGCCGGAGCACTGCCTGTGGCCGGCAGCGGCAATTCGTTGGAACTCACCCAGCGGCTGGGCCAGCTGTCCGGCGGCAGCACCTGGCCCGTCTGGGCGCCGCTGGTGGTGGAGAACGCCGCCACCGCCCAAAGCCTGGCGCGGCAACCGGAAATCGCCTCCGCCCTGACCAAGGCGGACTCACTGGACCTGGCCGTCGTCGCCATCGGCGCCTGGGCACCCGGGCTCTCCACTGTTTGGGACCGCGTGGACAACGCCGTCCGGCTGGCCGCCGCCCAGGCGGGGGCCGTCACCGAATGCTCCGGCCGGCTGCTGGACGCCGACGGCCGGCCGCTGGCCACCGAGCTGGATTCCCGGGTGCTGGCCGTGACCGTGGAACAGCTCCGCCACACCCCGCAGGTCATCGCCGTCGCACAGGGAGCGGCCCGGGCGCAGGCTGTGCTGGCCGCAGCCAAGGCCGGCTTCATCACCACCCTGATCGCGGACAACGACCTGGTCGCCGCGCTCAGCGAACTCCCCGGCCTCGAGACGAAGGAAGCGGCGGGCGAATGAGCACCGTCATCGGCGTGGACTCCTCCACCCAGTCCTGCAAGGTCGTCGCTGTGGATGCCGCCACAGGCGAAGTCAGCGGCTCCGGCTCGGCCGCCCATCCGGACGGCACTGCCGTGGATCCGGCCGCCTGGACGGCGGCGCTGCGGGAAGCCTGGCACGACGCCGGTGTCCCCGGCTACGGCGCGGAAATCGCCGGCGTCGCGGTCGCGGCGCAGCAGCACGGCATGGTGGCGCTCGACGCGCAGGACCAGCCCGTGCACGATGCGCTGCTGTGGAACGATACGCGCAGCGCGCCGCAGGCGGCCAGCATGCTGGCCGAACTCGGCGCCGAGGCCTGGGTGGACGCGGTGAACCTGGTGCCGGTGGCCTCCTTCACCCTGACCAAACTGGCCTGGCTGGCGCAGAACCGGCCGGAGCTGGCCGACCGCGTGGCCCGCGTGGTGCTGCCGCACGACTACCTCAACCATGCCCTGACCGGCGAGTTCTTCACCGACCGCTCCGACGCCTCCGGCACCGCCTACTTCTCCCCCGTCACGGACAGCTACCGCCCGGACCTGCTGGAACGGTTCTTCGGCCGGGTTCCGGAACTGCCGCGCGTCGTCGCCCCGGACGGGCACGGCTGCAGGGTGCTGCCGGGGTGGAAGTCGGGGGACGCCGTCGTCGGCGCCGGCGCGGGCGACAACGCCGGCGCGGCGCTGGGACTGGGGATCAGCCCCGGCGAAGTGGTGGTCTCCGTCGGCACCTCCGGCACCGTCTTTACCTCCGCCGTCGAACCTCTGCGCGACCCCAGCGGCGCCGTCGCCGGTTTCGCCGACGCCACCGGCGGGCACCTGCCGCTGCTGGCGATGATCAATTCCGCCCGGATCATGACCGCCACTGCCGGCATGCTCAACGTCGACCTGCCGGAACTGGACCGGCTGGCCCGGGCCGGCGCACCGGACGCCGACGGCCTGACCTTGCTGCCCTACCTGGACGGCGAGCGCACCCCCAACCTGCCGGACGCGCGCGGCACGCTGGCCGGGCTGACCCGGGCGAACATGAAACCGGAGAACGTGGCCCGCGCCGGCATCCTGGGCGTACTGAATTCACTGGCCGATGCGAAGGAACTGCTGGAGAGCCACGGCGTGCCCGTGACCAGAGTGCTGCTGATCGGCGGCGGCTCCAAGTCCCAAGCGCTGCGGCAGGCCGCGGCGGACGTCTTCGGCGTGCCGGTGGAGGTGCCGTCCCCGGGCGAATACGTGGCGCTCGGCGCCGCCCGGCAGGCGGGGTGGGCCGCCACCGGCGAGTACCCGGACTGGAAACGGACCATCGAGGAGTCCTTCGAACCGGGGACATCGGGCTGGGGCGCCGAGGTGCGGGGCCGGTACGTGGCGGCGCGGCGGGACGTGTACGGGGTTTAGAGCCCGTGGCGGCCCCCGCCCAGTGACCAATGGTCAAATCACGTTGTCCACCAAGTGGCCATTGGTCAGTTAGCGCGACTCCTTCCAGACCCAACCGGCGCCGAGTGAACCGCCTTCTTTCCATTCAACGGCATGCGTCCCACGCCGCCCTCCTCCGGAGTGCCACCATGGCGGGAGACTCCCCGCAGGAAGGAACACATCATGGCTGAGCAGACAGCGGCGTCATGGCTCGGGCTCGACGGCAAGAAGGTCATTGTCACCGGCGGCAGCCGCGGTATCGGGCGGCAGGTCGCCCTGGCCTTCGCCGAAGCCGGGGCACTCCAGCACCGATGGACCTTAACGCCGAGGGCGCGGCCGAAACCGCCCCGCTCATCAAGGAAATAGCCGGCACCGGAACCCCGCATTACACGGCGAATGTCGCCGACCAGGACGACGTCGCCGCGACCTTCCAACGCGTGCAGGACGACTGGGGAACGCTGGACGTGCTGGCCAACGTGGCCAACGTCCTGACGGCCGGAAAGCTGGACGAGCTGGCGCAGAAGGACTGTAACCTGACCCTCAATGTCGATCTCACCGGAGCCTCCCTGGTCGCCCAGGGCGCCCGCCGCCTCATGGACCGCGGCGGCTCCATCGTCCATGTCGGTTCCATCGCGGGATCGGAACCCCAGCCCTACAGCGGTGCCTACTCCCCCGCCAAGGCCGGCCTGACTATGCTCTCCCGCCAGCTGGCGTTCGAATGGGGCCCGCACGGCATCCGCTCCAACGTGGTCAGCCCCGGCCTGGTCCGCACGCCGATGAGCGAGAGCTTCTACCAGACCCCCGGGGTGCTCGAAGCGCGACAGAATGTTGTCCCACTGCGCCGGATCGCCGACCCGGCGGACATGGCCAACGCCATTCTGTTCCTGGCCTCCGACCGCTCCTCCTACGTCACCGGCCAGGACATTGTGGCGGACGGCGGCTTCTCCCAGAGCCTCATGTCGCATGTGCCGCGGCCCGGCTTCGACTCGTAGTTAAGGTGCGCCGAGCAACTCCTCAAGCCGCTCATAGCCCTCAGCCATGCCGCCCTCCATGCCGGAAGCGGCCATGGCGTCGCGGGCCTCAATGCTGGAGCAGACCGAGCGGCCGATGAGCCGGCAGCGGCCGCCGCCCAGATCCTCGAAGGTCGAGTACTCGAGGGACACTGCGTCCGGCCAGGCCTCGTACTCGAAGGTCTGGAGGATGAATTCATTCCCGCGGACCGTGTGGAACGTGCCGCGGAAGGCGTGCTCGGTGCCGTCCTCGCCCCACTGGACGAAGCGGTAGGAGCCGCCGGCACGACACTCGAACCGGTCGATCCGGGTGGTCAGCCCTCGCGGACCGATCCACTGCCGGTACAGCTCCGGGTCGGTGTGGGCGCGGAACACCTCGGCCACGGGGAAGTCGAGCTCCCGCTCATATTCGATGTAGGGGCTGGCCTCCGGCAGGGTGAGCTTCAGTGCGTTGCTCATGACGATTCCTTTCCAAGCAGCTCCTCGAGCCGCTCATAGCCTTCGGACATGCCGCCCTCCATGCCGGAGGCAGCCATGCCGTCGCGTGCCTCCTGGGTGGGGTAGACCGCGTGCCCGGCCAGCCGGGAGCGCCCGCCGCCGAGGTCCTCGAACGTCAGGAACTCGATGCTCACGACGTCCGGGTAACCGTCGAACTCGAACGTCTGGATGGCGAAGTCGTTCTCGCGGACGGTGTGGAAGATGCCGCTGAATGCGTAGGAGGCGCCGTCCGGGCCGGTGTGGAGGTACTTGTACGAGCCGCCGGAGACGAAGTCGTAGTGGTCGATGTCCACGTTGGTGCCCCGCGGTCCGAGCCACTGGGTGATCAGCTCCGGCTCCTTGTGGGCGCGGAAGACGTCCGCCACGGGGAAGTCGAACTCACGGGTCCAGTCGATGAACGGGACGCCTTCGGGAACTGTCAGTTTCAGGTCGTTGCTCATGATGACTCCTCAGGGTGCTGTGCTGCTTTTTGCTGCTGCTTCCGGAGTACGGCATCGAGGCTGCGGAACTGCGCCTCCCGGACCAGTCTGTACTGGTCGATCCAGGCGGTCAACGCCTCCAGCCGTGCAGGGTTCAGGTGGACGGGCCGGCGCTGGGCATCGCGGGAACGCGTCACCAGCTGCGCCTGCTCAAGGACCTGGATGTGCTTCGAGACCGCCTGCTTCGAGATCTCGAAGGGTTCCGCCAGCTCATTGACGGTGGCCGGTCCGCGGCTGAGCCGCGCGATGATCCGGCGGCGGGCCGGATCCGCGAGCGCAAGGAACGCCTTGTTGAGCAGTTCCTCGTTCTCCGGTGCCACGCCCGTTCCCCTCGCCGCATTCAACCTATTTGTTGATCAACCATATAGTTGATTACAGTCTGCGCCTCTGTTACGCCCACGTCAAGAGGTTGCCGAAGGTCCGCTAAGCTTCGGAAGCAACAAGGGATTTGCTGTCCAAGGAGGACCACATGGCTTCTGATTCCCCGGCACAGGACGGGCCGCCTCCGCTCGGCCTGACATGGGGCATCAAGCGCAGTTTCATCAGGTACATGATGGAGCTGCCGGACGGGACTGTTTCGGCGACCGACGGCGCGGAAATGCTCAAATCCGGCTTCTTCAACTTCGCACCCGGCGGCGGAGACTACGACCCGGCCGTCGGCACGGGCACGCTGCGCTTCGGCGGCGACGTCCGGCTGTCCGGCCACTACGGCATGCTCTTTGTCCGGATCACGGATCCGTGGGTCAGCTTCTCGCCGACCGGCGGGGTCCTGTCCATCCCCTCCGGAGACGCCGACGCCGCTGCCGAGGCTCTCCAGCGGATCCCCCTGGTCGCTTTCAAAGCCGCCGTGCCGCGGGTGGCGGGTGAACACCTCGTATGGCAGGCCGTGGACGCGTTTCTCACCCCGGAGGGGCGGGAAGTCTTCAACGGCCAGTATGAGACGTTCCAGGCGATGGACCCGCTGTCCATCCGTGTGCCGGCGCCCGGACGCCGCTAAGTCCGGCAGGCCTCACGCCAGGGACAGTACGAAGGAGAGCACTGATAGCGGGAGTCGGGGCGATTGTCGCCGGTGTCGTTCTGGGTGCCGCGGGCGCCTATTTCGCCGGAACCGTGGCCGCCGGCGCCGGCTTCGGCGCCGGATATTATGCCGTCCTGCGGGCCATCCTTCCGTTGAGCGAGCCCCACGAGCGCGCCAGCCTGCTATCCGCTACGTCATCTGCTACCTGGGCTTCGGCCTGCCAGCCGTGGCCGCCGGCGCCCTGGTGGGTATCGTCGGGCTCCACGCCACAACCCTTGGCTACGGGGCGGTGATCGTGGCGGTCGCCGCGCCGATCCTGGGCATCCTGCTGCGCCATGCCGGGCGTGCGGTCCCTGGACCGCACGCCCGGCGGCCTGCCCCGGCCCCGAAGGGCCAAGGCAGGCCGCCGGAAGGACGGCTGCCGGTCCGGCCTACGCCGAGTCGAGGACGAAGTTGTAAGTGACTTCCCGTCCGGTGCCGTCCGCGGCCGGGACCGGCGCGAGGATCAACTCGGGCTTCACCGCCGAAGCAATATCGTCACCGACATGCTCGTCGCCTTCGAAGTACAGCTGCGTCGTGATGGGCAGATGCCCCGGAGCCGAGACAATCAGGTGCAGGTGCGCCGGGCGCCATGCGTGCCAGCCGGCCGCGGCGATCAGCTTGCCGCAGGAGCCGTCGGTCGGAATCTGGTACGGCGCCGGCTGCATGGTGCGGATCCGGAACCCGCCCGCGCTGTCGGCGACGACAGTGCCGCGCAGGTTCCACTCCGGCAGGTTCGGAGCGAACTGGGAGTAGAGGCCGTCGTCGTCGGCATGCCAGATTTCGATCTGCGCACCGGGCAGGGCGTTGCCGGCGGTGTCCGTGACCTGGCCTTGGAACAGCAGCGGCGTACCCGCCTCGTCTGCCCGCATCGGCAGCGTGGCGTCCGCCGGAAGCTGCGGGGAACCGGGCAGGTAGTAGGGACCTTCGATGGAGCCCTTGCTGCCTTGGCGGTTTTCATTCGCGACTTCCTCGACTGCGTGCTCGACCCAGACATCCAGGAACAGCGGCCATTCGCCGTCCTGTCCCACCTGGATCAGCCAGGCCTTCAGCGCGTTGTACTCGTCGTAAGTAACCTTGTGGCGGCGGATAGTGTCATTGACGGCGTTGATGACTTCCGAGGCCAGCAGGCTGACCCGCTCCTTGCTGGTGGTCCCCTGGATCTTCTTGTTCTCCCGGAACCGCTCTGTGGCCGATGCGCCCGAGGCGGCGGCGGTGGCGCGCTCCTCGGTTGCGTCCATGAGTTCCTGCGTCATTGGATTCCCTCCGTTTCCGGTTCTGTGTCGTAATACCAGCCGGCCCACGCGGTGTGGACCAGGACTTCCCGGCGCCCTGCGGCGCGGGGTGGATGTTGGTCTGTGGTGTGTTCGTGCACCCCGTCGGCGGGGTTGACAGCGGGCATGAGGCCTCCTGTGGAGTTTGCCCGGGCGGCCCGGTCCGGGACCGGGGCCGCCCAGGCAGTTTCACCAGCCGCAGTATCCGGTTACCGGCGGTTGAGGAAGAGGCTGACGTCATCGTTGTTGATGAGGTCAGGAACGGTCCAGCCGTCCAGGTCGTATTCGGCCATGCACTGGTCGGCGAAGCCCTTCATCATGTCCGTGTGGCCCTGGCCCTGGGCGGCGAAGAGCAGCTCGGCCTTCACGTTCTCGTGGTTGCCGGAGTAGTTGCGCTCGTAGAGTTCGTGGCGGCCGCCGAATTCGGTGCCGATGGCATCCCAGAGCAGCTTCATCAGCTTGACCCGGTCCACGGCCTGGATGCCGCCGGAGCCGCGGATGTACTTGTCCAGATAGGGGCGGATCTCCACCGTCTTGAAGTCCAGGGCGGAGGAGTTGAGGTAGATCAGCCCGGAGGCGACATCCTGTTCGATGATTTCCTTGATCCGGGGGTAGCCGGTGGCCATGAACATCCGGTAGGCCAACCCGTAGTCCAGCTTCGGCAGCATGGTCCCGTCCGGGCCCGGGTCCGGGTTCAGGGCCATGGCGTCGGCCAGGGCGTAGAACATGTTGCGCCAGCCGATAACCTCCCCGGCGCGGGCCTGCACGCCGCGGAAATCCTGGGTGCCGGCGATCTCCAGTGCCTTCAGGAGCAGGCCGGCGATGAAATCCAGCTTCACGGCCAGGCGGATCACGCCCTGGAACGTGAACCGGTTGAGGAAGCCGGTCTGCGGGAGGAAATTGTTGATCTTTTCGATGTCCCCGTAGGCGAAGACGTTCTCCCACGGAACCAGGACCTTGTCGAAGACGAACACCGAGTCGTTTTCATCCAGACGGGAGGAGAGCGGGTAGTCGAAAGGGGTGCCCATGACCGCGGCCTGATGGGAGTAAGAGGCCCGGGAGATGAGCTTGACCCCGGGCGCATCCATGGGCACGGCACAGATCAGCGCGAATTCCTTCTTCTTGATCGGCAGCCCGTAGTGCGCGATGAAGTTGTACTGCGTAATTGCCGATCCGGTGGCCACGACTTTGGCGCCGGAGACGACCAGGCCCGCGTCGGTCTCCTTCTCCACCTTCATGAACACGTCCCCCACCTGGTCCGGCGGCAGGTGCCGGTCCACCGGCGGGTTGATGATCGCGTGGTTCCAGTACAGGACCTTCTCCTGCGATTCGCGGTACCAACGCAGCGCGTTGTCCTTGAACGGTTCGTAGAAGTCCGGCATGCCCCCGAGCGTGCCCAGGAAGGCGCCCTTGTAGTCCGGGGAGCGGCCCATCCAGCCGTAGGACATACGCGCCCAGGTCTCGATCCCGGTCCGGGACGCCTGCAGGTCCTCGACGCTGCGGGCTGCCTTGAAGAAGGGGTGGGTCAGGCCGCCGGAACCTGTATCGGTGGGCACCAGCAGCTTGTCCGCGGTCTCCGGCTTGTGGAACCCGTCGTAGAGGCGGGCAGCCATGCGTACGGAGTTGCGGAACGCAGGGTGCTCGGCGACGTCCTTGACCCGCTCGCCGTAGATCCACACCTCCCGGTCATCGCGCAAGGATTCGATGTACTCATCGCCGGTCATCGGCCTGAGCGGATTGGCAGGGGTGGTCCGCTCACTCATGCCGGCGATATCAGTGGGGTTTTCCAGAATTTCGGTCATGGTGATTCCTTTTCTCAGCAGTGAAATCAGGGGTTGAATGGTGGGTCACGCGGAGTGCTTAGGCAGCGCGGTGCCCGGCCAGGCTCCCGAAGTCGGTGGTGGCGGTGAACCAGCCCAGTTCGGGAGCATCGCCGCAGCCCTGCCACGGGTTGCCGCCCATCCGCGGGCCCAGTTCGTGGAACTTGCCGCCGGAGAACAGCAGCGGCCCCGCATCGTTCGTCCTCAGCCGCTTCACTTCGCCGACCACAATCAGGTGGTCGCCGCCGTCGTAGACGTTCCACGGATCGCATTCCAGCGTCGCCACGGTCCCGCACAGGACCGGAATGCCGCTGTCCAGGATCCATTCGGGCTCGGTGCGAAGCGGCTTGCCCGCAAAGTGCAGGGCCACGTCCAGCTGGTCCTCGGCCAGGATATTGACCGCGAACGGGACGCTGGGCACGTAATCGGCGATCTTCGCCCCCCGGGTCAGTGTCACCTGAGCCAGCGCCGGTTCCAGCGACACGGAGGTAAAGGCGCTGACCGTCGCCCCGTGCGCCGTGCCGTCCGGGGTCTGGCAGGTCACCACAGTCACGCCGCTGGCGAACTTACCGAAGCAGTCGCGCAGGCCGCGGGCGTCAAACACATCGCTCATGGCATCTCCCTTCTGTTCCAAGCGGCCTCGCTGCCGCCGCCCTTGAGTGTTCCAAATCACAACATTTGTATGGGCAGGTTTCGCTGAATGCGGCCGCACAGTGCAAAAAACGGGTCCTCTCTGTGCAAAAACCGGCTACTGGGCGAGATACCGGCGAAGGAACGCCACCACGGCCTCGTGGGCTGCCCGGTTCCTGACGAAATGCCACGAACTCGCCGCCCAGCTTGAGGACCCGGTCCTTGAAGCCCATGCCGCCCACTGGTCCGCGCTCCACCAGCTCTTCTGCGGCAATCTGCCGGAGGCGATCACCCTCTACGAGAAGGCCATCACCGTCCACAACCGGTCAGGTGATACGGCCTCCGCATTTACGGCACTGTTCCAGCTGGCCATGGCCCAGACCTACAACGGTGACCTGGACACCGCACTGGATACCTGCCGCCACACCCTCGCCCTGAGCAGCCAGCACGGAGAACGCTGGACCCATGCCTACGCGCTGTGGGTTTCCGGGATCTGCCACTGGCGGCTGGGCAACCTGGAGGATGCCCGGAAAGCGGCACGCGGGGCCCTGGAGCTGCAGCGGGAGTTCAAGGACAGCATCTGCACGGCCCTGACCATCGAACTGGCATCATGGATCGCGTGTTCCGACGAACGCTTCGAAGAGGCGGCGGAACTGGAGGCGGCCGCCAGTGCTGTATGGACGGCGCTGGGGACTTCGGTGACAGCGTTTGGTCCGCAGATCCATGCGGACTCCCTCCGTTCCGGTGCGAAGGTGCGCAAGGAACTGGGCGGCCGCCGAATGGCGGAAGCGGCAGCCCGCCACCCGCATCCGAGCAAGGAGGAGGCCATCGCCCTGGCCTTGGGAAAGCTGGCTCCGGGCGAGGTTCCCGGCGCCAAGGCGGCGCCGGCCCCGACGAAATCGCCGCTGACCAAACGGGAACTCGAAATCGCAGTGCTCATCGCTGAAGGGCTGAGCAACCGCGCCATCGCCCAATCCCTGGTGATCTCCCCGCGGACCGTCGACGGGCACGTCGAACGCATCCTGAACAAGCTGGACTTCGCCTCGCGTACCCAGGTGGCCTCGTGGATGGCCAGCCAGGTCCAGGTGGTGCCTGCCTGAGTACCAAACGGCGCCGCTACGCGACCAAAGCCTCCACCGTGGCCCGGGCGCCCTTGGCGTGCAGTGAATCCAACGCCGCGGTGTAGGCCTCCACGAAGCGCGGATTGTCCACCAGATCGCCGAAGAGTTCACGGTTGGCAATGAACGCCAGCTTGTCCTCGCGGTTGCGGGCCGCGGCCGCCATCAGCGGCTCCTTCAAACGGTCGACGACGGCGATTGGCTCGCCTGCCTCGTCGACGCCTTCGTCGTAGCGCGCCCAGGAGGCGACGATCGCCGCGGAACGGTGGATCTCGCCGTCGTTCGCCAGGTTTTCGCGCACCACCGGAAGCAGCCACTTCGGAATGCGGTCCGAGCTTTCGGCACACAGCCGGGCCAGGGTGTCCCGCACGTATTCATTGGAGAAGCGCGCGATCAGCTTGTGCTTGTACGCGTCCAGGTCGATGCCGGGCACCGGCCGCAGGGTCGGCGTGGCCTCCTTGTCCATGTAGTCCAGCAGGAACTGCGCGAAGGTCGGGTCCTGGCAGACCTCGTGGGCGTAGCGGTAGCCGGCCAGGTAGCCGAAGTAGCACTGGCCCTGATGGCTGGCGTTGAGCAGCCGCAGCTTCATCAGCTCATACGGTTCCACGTCCTCGACCAACTGCACACCGGCATCCTCGAAGGGCGGGCGGCCCTGCGGGAAATGGTCCTCCAGCTCCCACTGCTCGAAGTCCTCGCAGACCACCGGCCACTCGTCCTCCACACCAAACTCCGCCGCGATGGACGCGCGATCCTCGTCCATGGTGACTGGAGTGATCCGGTCCACCATGGAGTTCGGGAACGCGACATTCTGCTCCACCCAGGCACCCAGCTCCGGGTCCTTGAGCTTGGCGAAGGCGGTGAACATCTTCCGCGCCACGTCCCCGTTGCCCTGGATGTTGTCGCAGGACATGACCGTGAACGGTGCCAGGCCGCGGGCGCGGCGGCGGGCCAGGGCCTCGGTGACCAGGCCGAAGGTCGTGGCCGGCACCGCGCCCTCGGCGAGATCCGCAACGACGGCGGGGTTGCCGGCGTCGAACTCCCCGGTGACGGGGTGGAAGTTGTAACCGCCCTCGGTCACGGTCAGGGAGACGATGCGGACCTGCTCCGCGGCCATCATTTCAATCACCGCCTCCGGATCCTCCGGGGCGAACAGGTACTCGATGATGGAGCCGATGACGCGGCCCTCGCGGGTGCCGTCCGGGTTCTTGACCACCAGGGTGTACAGGCAGTCCTGCGCCTCCATGACCTGCCTCATCCGCGCATCGCCCGGCAGCACGCCGACGCCGCAGATCGCCCAGTCGAGGGCCTTACCCTGGTTCATCAACCGGTCCAGGTACATCGCCTGGTGCGCACGGTGGAAGCCGCCGACGCCGAAGTGGACGATGCCCGCGGTCAGCTTCGAGCGGTCGTAGGCGGGGCGGGCGAGGTTGTCCGGGAGCTGGCGGAGGGAGTCCTGGGAGAGCTGGGCCATCGATCCGATCCTTGTGAGCTGGGTTACGTAATGGACTTGCCGTGAGCATATCACATGAGCATGCTTTCTCGCTCAAATGAGCGGGAATTGCCTCAGGCCCGTCCCGGTTAGGCCAGTTATGAAGCGCATCGGTTTCCTCTCTTTCGGCCACTGGGGCCCCGCCAGGGGTTCCCAAACCCGCACCGCACGTGACGCGCTGCTGCAGGGCATCGAACTGGCCGTCGCTGCCGAGGAGCTCGGCGTTGACGGCGCATTCTTCCGCGTGCACCACTTCGCCCGCCAGCAGGCCGCACCGTTCCCGCTGCTGGCCGCCATTGCGGCCCGGACCAGCCGGATCGAAATGGGCACCGGCGTCATCGACATGCGGTACGAGAATCCCCTCTACCTGGCAGAGGAGGCCGCCGCAACGGACCTGATCAGCGGCGGCCGGCTGCAGCTGGGCATCAGCCGCGGTTCACCCGAGCCTGCCCTCAACGGCGCGGCGGCATTCGGCTACGTCCCGGCCGACGGGGAAACTCCGGCGGACATGGCGCGCCGCCACACCGAGGTGTTCCGGCACGCGATTGCCGAGGGCGGCGTGGCGGAAGCGGACCCGCAGTTTGTCGGCAGTGCCGGCCTGCTGCCGATCCAGCCGACCTCGTCGGGACTGCCCGAGCGGATCTGGTGGGGCGCAGGAACCCGCCGGACAGCGGTGTGGGCCGCGGAGCAGGGCATGAACCTGATGAGCTCCACGCTGCTGACCGAGGACACCGGCGTGCCCTTCGACGAACTGCAGGCCGAGCAGATCCGCCTGTTCCGCGAGGCCTGGACCGCCGCCGGGCACGGCCACGAGCCGCGGGTCTCGGTCAGCCGCAGTGTGCTGCCGATCGTCGATGACGAGGACCGGAGGTACTTCGGCCTGCGTGCCGGCGGCGAGGACCACGACCAGGTGGGCATGATCGACGGGCTGATGTCCCGCTTCGGCCGCAGCTACATCGGCGAGCCGGACGTCCTGGCCGAAGAACTGGCCCGAGATGCCGCAGTGCAGGCCGCGGACACGCTGATGCTCACCGTGCCCAACCAGCTCGGTGCGGACTTCAACGCCAAACTGCTGGGCAACATCGCCCGGCACATCGCGCCGGCGATCGGCTGGGAGGCCAAGACGGCGCCTTTGGGGAACGCAGCAGGGTGACCGGCGACGGCGGTGGCCGGGTGCGCAGCCCGGCCCGCCGCCGTCGTACGCGCCGTCCCGTCAGCGCCCGGACTGGAAGCGGACGATCCGCTCCACCGCCTCGCGCACCGCATCCCGGCCCGCAGCGAAGGAGAGCCGGACGGAGCGGCGGCCGTTGACGGCGTCGAAATCCGATCCCGGCACCAGGGCGACGCCCTCCTGCTCCAGCAGGGCCTGGCAGTAATCCGCCGAGTCCGCGAAGCCGGCCAGCTGTTCGCCCAGGTCCGCATACAGGTAGAACGCACCGTCGGCGGGAGCGGCCGCGCCCCAGTTCAGGCGGCCCAGGTTCTCCAGCAGCAGCTGCCGGATGACGGCGAACTCGGCCACCGCCGCGTCCGCCTCCGCATACGAGACCTCGGTGAACGCCTCCACCGCGGCCAGCTGGGCGGGTGCCGGCGGACACAGCGCCACGTTGCCGGCGAGCGCGTCGATGGCCGGTGCCAGATCCGCGGGCATCAGCGCCCACCCCAGCCGCCAACCGGTCATCCCCCAGTACTTGGAGAAGGAGGAAACAACGACGCCGGTCCGGTCCAGTTCCCAAGCGCAGACGCCTTTGGCGTCGGGTGCCGAAGGATCCTGCGGGTAGGTGATGCCGTGGTAGATCTCGTCGCTGATCAGGCGGACCCCGTTGGCTGCGCACCAGCCGGTGAGTGCCTGCAGTTCGGCGCGGGAGACCATGGTGCCGGTGGGGTTGGCCGGGGAAGCGAGGATCAGGCCGGACAGCGGGCCGTGTTCGTCGGCGGCTGCCTCCAGCGCCGCCGGCGTGGGCTGATAGCGCACCTCCGGTCCGCAGTCGATCTCCACCACCTCGCAGCCCAGCGCTGCGAGGATGTTCCGGTACGCCGGGTAGCCGGGCCGGGCCAGGGCCACGCGGTCGCCGTGGCTGAAGGCGGCAAGGAACGCGAGCACGAAGGCGCCGGAGGAGCCGGTGGTGATGGCGACGTCGCCGGCCGTGATCTCCAGGCCATACCAGCGCCGGTAGTGGCCGGCCACCGCTTCGCGGAGTTCGCGGACACCTAGCGCGCCGGTATAGTGCAGCGGCATCCCGGAGGCATGGATCTCGGCGGCGCGGCGGGAGACGTCCCCGGGAGCTCCGCCGGCGGGCTCGCCCGCGCAGAGGGAAATAATGTCCCGGCCCGCCGCCCGCAGGTCCGCGACCCGGTTGAGGATGTTCATGACTTCGAACGGCGGGACCAGGGCGCGGTCTGCGACCTTCAGCGGCGGGACATTCACGTGGGTCTCCGATCGGTGGACGTGCGGGGGGTGGCTCCAGCTTGCCACACCGGCCCACTCTCCCCTTTGAGGCATCCAGTGCCACCTCGTGCGTCTTGTATAACAAGTAGCAGACTTATACGATAAGTGAAGCAGCGACCCTCGCCGAAGGATGCCCTTGGATGACCACAGACACCCAGCTCCACAACCCGCCCGTGCGGTCCGACGGTGAGGCCACGCCGGACCGCGTTCGCCACGCGAAGCTCTCCACGCTGACCCTGCCGCTGGATACGCCCATCAGCGACGCCAAGGTGCTGACCGGACGGCAGAAGCCGATGACCGAGATCGTCTTCCTCTTCGCCGAGATCACCACCGAAAACGGCCACCAGGGAATCGGCTTCAGCTATTCCAAGCGGGCCGGAGGCCCGGCCCAGTACGCCCATGCCAGGGAGGTCGCGGACAATCTGATCGGCGAGGACCCCAGCGACATCGGCCGGATCTACCAGAAGCTCCTGTGGGCCGGAGCATCGGTGGGACGCAGCGGCGTAGCCACGCAGGCGCTCGCGGCCATCGACATCGCGCTCTACGACCTCAAGGCCAAACGCGCCGGACTCCCGCTGGCCAAGCTGCTGGGCGCCTACCGCGACTCGGTACGGACCTACAACACCTCCGGCGGCTTCCTGCACGTTTCGATCGAAGAGGTCAAGGACCGCGCCACACAGTCGCTGGCCGACGGCATCGGCGGCATCAAGATCAAGGTCGGCCAGCCGGAGACCAAGACGGACCTGGCCCGCGTGGCCGCGGTCCGCGAACATCTGGGCGACGACGTGCCGCTGATGGTGGATGCGAACCAGCAGTGGGACCGCCCCACCGCCATCCGCCTGGGCCGGGCGCTGGAGAAGTTCAATCTGGTCTGGATCGAAGAGCCGCTGGATGCCTACGACGCCGAGGGCCACGCCCAGCTGGCCCAGGCACTGGACACGCCCATCGCCACGGGTGAGATGCTCTCCAGCGTGGCCGAACACATCAGCCTGATCGACCATCGCTCCGCGGACATCATTCAGCCGGACGCGCCGCGGATCGGCGGCATCACTCCGTTCCTGCGCCTGGCGGCACTGGCGGACCAGGCCGGCCTCCAGTTGGCCCCGCACTTCGCCATGGAAATCCACCTGCACCTGGCCGCTGCCTACCCGCGCGAACCGTGGGTGGAGCACTTCGAATGGCTGAACCCGCTGTTCAACGAGCGGCTCGAGACGCGGAACGGCCGCATGATCGTCCCGAACCGGCCCGGGCTCGGCTTCACGCTCAGCGGGCAGGCGCAGGCCTGGACCACCGATTCGGTAGAGTTCGGCCGCCGGTGAGCATGCGCGAAGAACAGCACCACGAGCCCCCGGAGCGCGGCGCCCGGGGGCTCACCCACGGCGTCGTCGAGCAGTTGCGGGACCGGATCATCCGCGGCCACTTCCAGCCCGGTGAGAAGCTGCCCTCGGAGAGCATGCTGATGGATCAGTTCGCGGTCAGCCGCACGGTGGTCCGGGAGGCCGTCTCCCGGCTGCAGGCCGCGGGCCTGGTCGAGACCTACCGGGGCAAGGGAAGCTTCGTGCTGACCCGGCCCAGCGAGGAGTCCTTCGAAGTCAGTCCCGAGGGGCTGCACACGGTGGCGGGCCGCTTGGAACTGCTGGACTTCCGGCTGGGTATCGAGGCAGAGGCGGCCGCCCTGGCCGCCCGCCGGCGGACCGATGCCCAGCTGCAGGACATCGAAAGCGCCCTGAGATCCTTTGCCGCGAGCCGCGACAAGCCCAGCGGCGCGGTCGACGCGGACTACCGCTTCCACCGGAACATCGCCCTCGCCGCGAACAACCGCTACTACGCCCAGCTGCTGGCGTCCCTGGGGCCAACGATGATCGCCATGCCGCAGACCCGGCTCGGGGCCGCGGACGACGCCGGCCGCGAAGCCCACTTCGACCGTGTCACCTACGAGCACGAGTCAATCTGTGCCGCGATCACCCGGCAGGACGCCGCCGGTGCCGCGGCGGCGATGCGGACGCACCTGGCCAATTCGCGGGACCGCCTCGCCCGCCGTTCCGGCTAGTCCCCCCAGAAGGACGATGGCGACGGCGGCGGGCCGAGTTGCATAACCCGGCCCGCCGCCGTCGTACGTCCTTTTAAGGTGCCTATCAGCTCTCCGGAGCCTTCACCGCCAGCACCGGCCGGTCGGCCTGGAGCAGGATGCGCTGGGCCTGGCTGCCCAGGATGAACTTGCCCACCTGCGAGCGCTTGCGGAGTCCGATCACGATCAGGGAGGCGCCGGCTTCCTCGGCCACCTGCATGAACTCGTCGGTCAGGTCGTCCGTGTGGCCGGGCTGGCGCACCGTGGCGGTGACGCCGGCGTCGGCGGCCCGCTTCAGCAATTCCTCCACCTGGTCGGCGGAAGCCAGAGAGGCGTCAACCGGAGCGCCCTTCCTCGGCGAATTCAGGATGACGATGTCCTTATTGCGCAGTTTGGCTTCTTCGATGCCCGCCGCCAAGGCGGCTTCGCCCTCGGGGGTCGGCAGATAGCCGATCAGGATGGTCATACCAGTTCCTTTTCTTTCTCGGGGGCGTTCTTGGCGCGTGCCTTCTTGACGGCGTTCTGGATGAGCGGCAGGAAGACGACGACCAGGAACAGCAGCAGGAGCACGCCGGAGATGGGGCGGCTGACGAAGCCGGCGGCGTCGCCGCCGAAGACCAGCAGCGAACGGCGCAGGTTTTCCTCCAGCAGGGCGCCGAGCACGAAGGCCAGCACCAGCGGGCCGGGTTCGAAGCCGAACTTCTTCATCAGGTAGCCGACGGCCCCGAAGAAGATGACCAGCGCGATGTCGAAGACGCTGTTGTTGAGCGTGTAGACACCGACCAGCGTGATCAGCACGGTGATGGGCGCCAGAATCGCGGCGCGCACACGCAGGATCCGCACGAAGACGCCCACCAGCGGAATGCTCAGGATCAGCAGCAGGATGTTGCCGATGTACATCGAGTTGACGACGCCCCAGAAGAGCTCCGGCTCGTTGCCCACCAGCTGGGGGCCGGGAGTCACGCCGTGGATCAGCAGGGCACCGAAGATGATCGCCATGGTGGCGTTGGCGGGGATGCCCAGGGTCAGCAGCGGAATGAACGACGACGTCGCCGCCGCGTTGTTGGCCGACTCCGGGGCGGCAACGCCTTCGACCGCTCCCCTGCCGAAACGTGAGGGGTCCTTGGCCCGCTTCTTCTCCATCGCGTACGCGGCCAGCGAGGACAGCGTGGCGCCGCCGCCGGGCAGGATGCCGAGGAAGAAACCGAGGACGGAGCCGCGGCCGATGGCGCCGGAGGACTGCTTGAGGTCCTTGCGGGAGGGCCAGACGTTGGCCACCTTGGACGGGGCCTGCACCTTGTTGTGCCGCTCCTCCAGGTTGTACAGGATTTCGCCCAGGCCGAAGATGCCCATGGCGATCGGCACGAAGTCCAGACCGTCGGCCAGGGACAGGCTGCCGAAGGTGAACCGGGATTCGCCGGTGAAGCCGTCGCGGCCCACGGTGGCCAGCAGCAGGCCCAGGCAGGCGGCGATAATCGACTTCATCTTGCCGCCGTTGCTGACCGTCGCCACGAGCAGGATGCCCAGCATGGCCAGCGCGGTGTATTCCGGCGGACCGAAGTCCAGCGCGAAGCCGGCCACGATGGGGGCCAGCAGGGTCAGGCCGAAGATGGAGACGGTGCCGCCGATGAAGGAGCCGATGGCGGCGATGCCCAGGGCGGTGCCGGCCTTGCCGTTCTTCGCCAGCGCGTAGCCGTCGAAGACTGTAACCACCGAGGATGCCTCACCCGGCAGGCGCAGGAGCACCGATGTAATGGTTCCGCCGTACTGGGCGCCGTAGAAGATACCGGCCAGCATGATGATGGCAGTCACCGGTTCGACGGCGAAGGTCAGCGGGAGCAGGATGGCGATGGTCGCTGCCGGGCCAAGTCCCGGAAGAACGCCGATCAGCATGCCGATCAGCACGCCGATGAGGCAGTAGAGCAGGTTCATCGGTTCCAGTACGACACCGAAGCCGCTGATAACCGGGTCAAGAAATTCCATGAGGTATCCCTACAAAAGATGGGGAATGGGCACGCTGAGTGCCATGACGAAGATCAGGTAGAAGGCGGCGACGACTGCGAAGCTGAGCACCACCGACATCCGCCAGGTTTCCTTGCCAAGGAACTTCAGCCAGATGAATGTCAGCAGCAGGGCCGGGATTTCGAAGCCGATCGCGCCGACCAGCAGGACGAACCCGATCATGGTGGCCAGCCCGGCCAGAACCTGCCAGCTGGAGCCGGAGAACTTTTCCGCGTCCCGGGACTTGCGCCCGAACGCGGCCTGCGCGGCGGCCAGCGCCACCAGCACGAGCGAGATGATGAACGGCCACATGCCGGGTTCCGGCGCGGCCGGGGTTCCCAGGCCAAGGGCCAGCGAACCCACGATGCCGGCTGTTCCGACGGCGGCAACCGCCAGGGCTGCGGCCAGATTGGCCAGCGGGCCCGCAGCCGGCGACCGGTCCTCTTCCCAGAGTTCCGCAAGCTGCTCCGGGGTCAGGTCGTCTGGGTTCACTGCATCCTCCACAGCCGCCGCACCGGCGGCAGCCGAGCGGCTGCCGCCGGTGCGGAGAGCATCACGGTATGATGTGGTCACTGTCCGCCGCCGAGGTCGATGCCGTGCTCCTCGGTGAGCTGCTTGTACTTCTCGGCGTAACCGGCCCAGTCCTCGGCCAGCTCGGCGCCGTCGATCTCCTTCGGCGTGAAGAGGTTCTCTTCATTGAACTTCTGGTAGGCCTCGGACTCGAAGGCCGCGGTGAAGGCTGCGCGGAGCTCCTCAAGGACCGGCTCCGGGGTGCCCTTCGGTGCGGCGATCGCACGGTACTGGGAGACCGGTACGTCGTATCCGGCTTCGATCGCGGTGGGGGTGTCCGGCAGGTACTGGTTGCGCTCTTCGGAGAAGGTGACGATCGGGGTCAGCTTGCCGGCTTCGATCTGCGGCATGGCCTCGCCGAGCTGGATGGTGGCCAGGTCCACCTGGTTGCCCAGCAGCGCAGTCATGGCGGGCGAACCGCCGTCGAACGGTACGTCGGTGCCCTCGATGCCCGCCTGCTTGAACAGCAGTGCCTGGGCCAGCTGACTGCCGGTACCCACGCCGGTGGTGGCGAAGTTGAACTGCTTGCCGGCGCCGGTGAGATCGTCCATGGTCTTCAGGCCGGAATCGGCATTGGCCACAAGGACGTAGTCGTCCTGGGAAATGCCGGTGACGATTTCGAATTCGTCCAGAGTGACGGCCTCCTCCGCGGGGACGGCCAGCGGAGTGATGGCAATCAGCGAGGCGTTCAGCAGGATCAGGTTCTGGCCGTCCGGCTCAGCGGCGGTGACCTCCTTGGTGGCGAGCGCGCCGTTGGCGCCCGGCTTGTTGACCACCGGAATTGGTGCGCCCAGCGCGTCGCTGGCGTTTTCCGCGACGGCGCGGCCGATCAGGTCGGTGCTGCCGCCCGGATCCTGGCCGATGGTCAGGGTCACCGGTCCGGAGGGGAACTCGCTGCCCTCTCCGGCCGCGCCGGAGGTGCCGACATTGCCACCGCAGGCGGTCAGCGTCATCGCAACTGCGACGGCGGCGCCCGCCGCCATCCCCGAGCGGCGGCTGAACTTGAGCTTGTTCATCTAAATCTCCTAGCAACGTGAGTCTGTTCGGCTGCGGCGGTATTTGTGAACCCCATCACCTGCCGTGCCGCTGTTGGAAGCCTAAACGCACGTACGATGCCTGTCTAAGTTCATTACTGCATGAAGTGATACCCTCTCTGCATCATGTATTCCCTTGACCAACTCCGCGGCTTTGTCGCCGTCGCCGAGGAGCTCCACTTCGGCAGGGCCGCCGAACGCCTGAACATGACCCAGCCGCCGCTGAGCCGCCAGATCCAGAAGCTCGAGCGGTCCATTGACGTGCAACTCTTCGAGCGGGACAACCGGCGGGTGAGCCTGACGGCCGCCGGCGAAGCCTTTCTATCCGAGGCCCGGAAGCTGCTGGCCTTGGCGGACAGCGCCCCTGACCACGCGCGGCGCATCTCGGCCGGCTCCGCTGGCATCATCCGGATCGGCTTCACTGCGGCGTCAACGTTCGGCCTGCTTGGGGCGCTGCTGAACGAACTTGCCGGCCAGCTCCCCGAAATCGACATCGACCTGCGGGAGATGGTCACCCGTGAGCAGGTGGCCGCTCTGGCCAAGGGGGAGATCGACCTCGGACTGGCCCGGCCGCCCTTCGATGACGAGCAGTTCGATTCCCGACTGCTCTACCGGGAATCGATGGTCGTGGCCGTCCCGGCCGGCCATCGTCTGGCCCGGCTCGGACGGCCGGTCAATGCCGAGGATCTCAAGCACGAGCCCCTCATCATGCATTCGCCCACACATGCCCGGTACTTCTACGATCTCGTGGTCGGCCTGGTACCGATCGCGCACCAGAATGTCGTCCACACGGTGCGCCAGGTCCTGACCATGGTGTCCCTCGTCGCGGCTGGGCGCGGGGCAGCGCTGGTTCCGCATTCGGCCACGGTACTGGGCATTGAAGGCGTGGAATACGCCGAGCTCAGCGGCCTCAAGAAGGACCCGGTGGAGCTGCATGCCATCTGGAGGCGGGACTCGAAGAACCCCGCGCTGCACCGGATCCTGGACTACATCAATGAATCGACGGCGTAGCCCAGGAGGCATAGCTCAGCAGCCCCAACGATGCTCCCCGGGTATGAGTCCATTCAAAAACACTCTTAGACAAGCATCACATCGGTCCCTAGGCTGATCTGCGTATCCACCGTCACAGTGCGGCCCGGGCCCCTCCCGGCCGCCCCACCAAAGGACTTTCGCCATGGCACAGCTGACTCCAGCCGAACTCGCTGCCCGACTCAAATCCGGACTGCTCTCGTTCCCGGTGACGCACTTCGACGCGGACCTGCAGTTCGACGAGGCACGGTACCGCGAGCACCTCGCCTGGCAGGCCAGCTACGACGTTGCCGGGCTGTTTGCCGCCGGCGGGACCGGTGAGGGATTCTCCCTGACGCCGGCGGAAATGGAACGCGTGGTCCGGGTGGCCGTCGATGAGATCGGCGGCAAGGTTCCCGTACTGGCCTCCGCTGGCGGGTCCACCGCCCAGGCTGTGCAGAACGCCAGGGATGCCGAGGCTGCAGGGGCGGAGGGCCTGCTGCTGCTGCCCCCGTATCTGACCGAATGCGACCAGGCCGGCCTATTCGCCCACGTCTCGGAGGTATGCGCCGCAACGAACATCGGCGTGATCGTCTACAACCGCGCCAACGCCATCTACTCGGCGGACACGGTCGCAAAGCTGGCGGAGCGTCACCCCAACTTCATCGGCTTCAAGGATGCACTCGGCGATATTGAGCACCTGACCAAGGTCTACGCCAAGAACGGCGATCGGCTGTTCTACCTTGGCGGCCTGCCCACGGCCGAAACTTTTGCCCTGCCGCTACTGCAGCTGGGCATGAGCACGTATTCCTCCGCCATGTACAACTTCGTGCCCGAGTTCGCCCTGGAGTTCTACCGCGACGTGCGCAACCAGGACCGGGTCGCCGTCAACGAAAAGCTGAACCGGTTCGTACTCCCCTACCTGGAGATCCGGGACCGGGCCAAGGGCTACGGCGTCTCCATCGTCAAGGGCGGCCTGAAGGCGATCGGCCGGGACACCGGACCGGTCCGCCCCCCGCTGCAGGACCTGACCGCAACCGACATTTCCGACCTGGCCGCGTTGATCGATGCTGCAGGCATCCGTCCGCGGGATGCAGCCATCGCCCAGCCTGCCTGACTCAACGACAGCACCCCCAGCAGTCATAAGGAGTACTTGATGCCCACTACGCAAACCTCTCTGGCCGGCCACTCGATCATTGCCGGCGTCCCGGTTCCCGGCAACGGCCGGACCGTCAACGGCTTCGATCCGCGGACCAATGACGCCCTGGAGCCGGCCTACACCCTGATCGATGAGGCCCAGCTGGCCACAGCCACCGCTGCCGCGGAAGAGGCGTTCGAAAGCTTCAGCTCGCTCGATCCGGAAACACACGCTGCCTTCCTGGAGAAAATCGCGGACAATATCGAGGCTGCCGGCACCGAACTGGTGGAGCGCGCCATGGCCGAAACGGGTCTGCCGCAGGCGCGCCTGACCGGTGAACTCGGGCGGACCACCGGCCAGCTTCGCCTCTTCGCTGCGGTAGTCCGCCAGGGCGACCACCGCGGAGTGCGGATTGACCCCGCCCAGCCGGAGCGGCAGCCCATGCCCCGGGCGGACATCCGCCAGCGCAAGGTCGCCCTCGGCCCGGTGGCCGTCTTCGGCGCCAGCAACTTTCCCCTGGCCTTCTCGACCGCCGGCGGGGACACTGCCTCCGCTCTGGCCGCCGGTTGCCCGGTGGTCTTCAAAGCCCACAACGCCCACCCGGGCACCAGTGAAATCGTGGGCCAGGCCATCACCGATGCCGTGCGCGACTGCGGGCTGCACCCGGGCGTGTTCTCCTTGGTCTACGGCCCGGGAACGAGCATCGGGCAGGCACTTGTAGCCGATCCGGCCATCAAGGCCGTCGGCTTCACCGGGTCCCGTTCCGGTGGCACGGCGCTGATGGCCACTGCGGCTGCCCGGCCGGAACCGATTCCGGTCTACGCCGAGATGAGCTCCATCAATCCGGTCTTCTTCTTCGACGGCGCGCTCAAGGGCGATCCCGATGCGCTGGCCCAGGCCTACGCCGCGTCGGTAACAGGCTCCAGCGGACAGCTCTGCACGGCTCCCGGACTCGTCTTCGTTCCTGCCGGCGAAACGGGTGACCGGTTCGCCGCAGCTGTCAACCGGGCCATGTCCGAGGCCCGGGGCCAGACCATGCTGACCAAGGGCATCGCCGAGTCGTGGACCTCCGGTGTCGAGTCCCTGGGAGCCCAGGACGGCGTCGAACTGGTTGCCCGCGGGCAGGCCGGAGAGACCCGGAACGCTCCGGCACCCATGGTCTTCGGCACCAAGGTGGAAACCTTCCTGTCGAACACCGTGCTGCACGAGGAAATCTTCGGCGCCGCCTCGCTGATCGTCCGGTACGCATCGGCCGAAGAACTGGTCCAGGCAGCGCGCAGGCTGGAGGGCCAGCTGACCGCCACGCTGCATCTGACCGACGAGGACCACCCGACGGTGGCGCCGCTGCTGCCGGTGCTGGAGCGCAAGGCCGGGCGGATCCTGGCGAATGGCTGGCCGACCGGCGTCGAAGTGGGCCATGCAATGGTCCACGGCGGGCCGTTCCCGGCCACCTCGGACAGCCGCACCACTAGTGTCGGCACCCTGGCGATCGAGCGCTTCCTGCGCCCCGTCGCATACCAGAACATCCCGGACGCGCTGCTGCCGGCCGCCGTCCGCGGGTCCAACCCATGGAACCTCAACCGCCGCATCGACGGCACCATCGAGCGCGCAGGAGAGTAGCCGCATGAGCAACCAGCCCACCATCGTCTCGGTCGAGGCCGTTCCGGTCGCCGGCCATGACAGCATGCTGCTGAACCTCAGCGGCGCGCATGCACCGTTCTTCACCCGCAACATCGCCATCGTCACCGACAGCAACGGCAACACCGGCCTGGGTGAAGTCCCCGGCGGCGAGGCCATCCGCAGCACCATCGAGGAGGCCGGCGAACTCCTGGTGGGCCAGCCGATCGCCCGGTTCCGGCAGCTGCTGCGCCAGGTGGCGGCCACGTTCGCGGACCGCGACGCCGGCGGCCGTGGTGCGCAGACCTTCGACCTGCGCACCACCATCCATGCAGTCACCGCGCTGGAATCCTGCTTGCTGGACCTGACGGGCCAGCACCTGGAAGTGCCCGTGGCGGAGCTGCTGGGCGAGGGGCAGCAGCGGGACAGGGTCCAGATGCTCGGTTACCTCTTCTATATCGGCGACCGGAAGAAGACGGACCTGCCCTACCTGGCCGAAGAGAATCCGGCCGACGACTGGGAGCGCCTGCGCCGCGAAGAGGCCATGACGCCGGAGGCGATCGTGGCCCTGGCCGAGGCCGCGCAGCAGCGCTACGGTTTCCAGGACTTCAAGCTCAAGGGCGGCGTCCTGCAGGGCAAGGAGGAGGTTGCTGCCGTCACGGCCCTGGCCGAGCGGTTCCCCGAGGCCCGCATCACCTTGGATCCCAACGGCGGCTGGCTGCTGAAGGACGCGATCGAACTGTGCAGCGGGCTGCGCAATGTCCTGGCCTACGCCGAGGATCCGTGCGGTCCGGAGGGAACCTACTCCGGCCGTGAAACCATGGCCGAGTTCCGCCGGGTCACCGGGCTGCCGACCGCCACCAACATGATCGCCACCGACTGGCGCCAGATGGCCCACGCCATCCGGTCCAACGCCGTCGACATTCCGCTGGCGGACCCGCACTTCTGGACCATGCAGGGCTCCGTGCGCGTGGCCCAGCTGTGCAGCGATTTCGGACTGACCTGGGGCTCCCACTCCAACAACCATTTCGATATCTCGCTGGCCATGTTCACCCATGTGGGCGCGGCGGCACCGGGCCGGATCACGGCCCTGGACACGCACTGGATCTGGCAGGACGGCCAGGGCCTGACCCGGGACCCGCTGCAGATCAAGGACGGCTACATCGAGGTCCCGCAGCGCCCCGGCCTGGGCATCGAGCTGGACCGTCAGGCACTCGAGGACGCGCACCGGCTGTACCTGCAGCATGGCCTGGGCGCCCGCGACGACGCCCTGGCCATGCAGTACCTGATTCCGGGCTGGCAGTTCGACCCGAAGCGGCCGGCACTGGTGCGCTAGGTTGCCACACGGGTTCCGGCCGCTTGCCCTTGGAGCAAGCGGCCGGAGCCCGCTTCCATTTCACGCGCGATACCACGCGGTTCGATTCCATCCGGAGGGCTTTTGGGCGGTGTACTGGTCGGCTTCGCCATCGTCGGTGCGGTCATCCTGGTCGGCTACATCGCCGCCCGGTTCCGGATCGGCGGACCGCAGGCCGGGCAGGCGCTGACCCAGACGGCCTTCTTCATCACCAACCCGGCCCTGCTGTTCACCGTGCTGGCCCAGGCGGACCTGGCCGCGGTCTTCTCCGCCTACGTGCCGGTGGCGCTGGTCTCGGCTGTGGCCACGGCCCTGCTCTACGTCCTGCTGAGCCTGGTCTGGTTCCGCCGTCCGGCGGCAGAAACCGCCGTCGGCGCCATGGCCAGCTCCTATGTGAACGCCAACAATATCGGCATCCCGATCGCCCTGTATGCACTGGGCAACGCCACGCCCGTGGCGCCCGTACTGCTGGTCCAGCTGCTGCTGCTGGCACCGACATACCTGGCCATCCTGGACCTGACCTCCGGGCGGAAACCGTCATTGAAGAACATCCTGACCCAGCCGGTCCGCAATCCCATGATCATCGCATCCTTCCTGGGCGTGCTGGTGGCGTGGACCGGCGTCGAACTGCCCGACGTTGTCTGGGAGCCGCTCATGCTGCTGGGCGGCGCCGCCGTCCCGCTGGTGCTGATGGCCTTCGGGATGTCCCTGCGCGGCAGCCGGCCGCTGAAAATCAGCCAGGGCCGGGCCGAAATCATCACGGCAACGGCCCTCAAATCCGCGGTCATGCCGGTGCTCACCTATCTGGTGGCCCGGTTCCTGTTCCGGCTCGAGGACCAGCAGGTCTTCGGCGCCGTGCTCATGGCGGCGCTGCCCTCCGCCCAGAACGTGTTCCTCTTCGCCAGCCGCTACGGCCGCGGAATTGCCGTGGCCCGCGACGTCGTGCTGCTCTCCTCCATAATGGCCGTCCCCGCGCTCGTCGCCGCGGCCTGGCTGCTCAGCTGATACCCACTGGAACCGGCGCTCAGTCCGGGCCCGGCCCCAGCCCCAGCTCCCCGTGGGTGACGCCCATGCACCGCTCGGCGACCACGCTGAGGCCGGCGTCGGCCGCTAGCCGGATGGCCTCCTCGGTGTGGGTGCCGGGCTGGAACCACAGCACCTTGGCGCCGCTGGCGACCGCGTCACGGGCCACGATCTCCGCCTCGGCAGGCGGCCGGAAGACGTCGACCACGTCGACCGCGCCCTCGATTCCGGCGAGCGAAGCGACCGCGCTTCGGCCCAGGATCTCCCCACCGCCGGGATTGACCGGAATGATCTCGTAGCCCTGGTCCTGCAGGTACCGCGGAATGGCGTTGGCGGGCTTGCCTTCCTTGGCGGACGCACCCACCACCGCGATGGTCTTCGCGTCCTGGTAAATACGGAGCAGATCCTCCTTCGAGTCCACCCTGCCGCCGGAGCTGTTATTGGGCGTCATACTGCCTCCCTTGTCGGGCCCATCACGTTCCTTACCCACGCGATCCTATGCCCTCCAAGCGCGCGCAGGCCACCGTTCCGCCTCAGCCCAGCCGGGCTCAGCCTCGCCCGCCCGGCCCGTGGACTCCCGCACCCGCAACTGTGTGGGCAGCACGTCCACCAGCACCTTGCCGGCCTGCTCCACCGGCGCTGCCAGCGTGGTCAGCGGCGGCTCGCAGAAGTCCGAGCCAAAGGTGTAGTCATAGCCACCACGCTGACCTCTGCCGGCACCCGAACGCCGCGGTTGAGGAAGCGGCGCAGCACGCCGATCACGAGCTGGTCGTTAAAGGCGACGACGGCGGTCGCCGCACCCTGGGCCACGGTGGCCAGGAAGGGACCGGCCTTCGCCAGCGTGATGCCGGCCGCCTTCGACGCCGCGGACAGCGCCTGCCAGCGCTTCGCGTCCGACCATGATGCCCGCGGCCCGGAAAGATACAGGATCGACTCAGGCCCCAGAGAGGCCAGATGCTCCACGATCTGCCCGCTGCCGTCCGCCGAGTCCGTCACGACGCTGGACAGCCCCTCCACCTCGCGGTTGAACAGGACCACTGGCCGCTGGCGGTGCAGTTCCGCGTCGGACAGCCAGCGCGCGGCGATCATGAACCCGTCCACGATCCCGCGCAGCCGCTTGATGTGGGCGCGCTCCAGTTCCGAGGCCCCCGCGGCATCCCGCAGGACCACGGTGTAGCCGGCGGCGCCTGCCTGCCGTTCGGCGCCCTTGATCAGTCCCAGATAATACGGGGTTGGCGATGTCCTGCACCAGCAGGTCCAGAGTCCGGGCCTGGGGCCCGGGGGCCGTCTCGGTCAGCGGATGCGGCCGGTAGCCCATGGCGGCGATGGCCTGGATGTGCTCCACAGTCTGGAAGTTGACCCGTTCGGGATTGGAGAACGCGCGGGAGACGGTGGACGGTGCGACGCCGGCCTCCCGGGCGATCTCGTAGAGCCGGACCGGCCGCGGCAGGGTTCGCCTCCGGCCGCCTGCTTCCTCAGTCATCTGCGCACCTCCGGCGCCCATTGTGGCACGATTTGGCAATTCTATTGCCGCCGCTGTGTGGGCCGTGCCACTGTGGAGCCGTCGCCCGACCCCCGTCACAGAAGGAACACGCATGCAGCCCTCACCCGCGCCCCTGCGCATCGGCATCATCGGCGCCGGCTTCATGGGCCGCCGGCATGCCGGCTTCGTCGCCGCCGAACCGGCCACCGAGCTGACTGCCGTCGCGGATCCGTTCAGCAAGGATCTGGCCCAGGCCTCCGGCGTGCCGCACTTCACGGACCACCGCGACCTGCTGGCCAGCGGCCTGGTCGATGCGGTCATCATTGCCAATCCCAACGCCGCCCACGTGGCCACCGCCGTCGACTGCCTCAACGCCGGCGTCCCGGCCCTGCTGGAGAAGCCCGTCGCCACGTCCCTGGCCGAGGTCCGAGAACTGTCCGCCGCCCAGCAGCAGAACAGCACCCCGATCCTGGTGGGCCACCACCGGCGCCACCATCCGGCCGTGGCCGCGGCCCGCCGGGTCATTGCCGACGGCGGCCTCGGCCGCCTGGTCGCGGTCAGCGGCATGTGGCTGACACGGAAAGCAGACAGCTATTTCGACGCCGACTGGCGCCGCCGCAAGGGGGCCGGCGTTATGCTCGTCAATCTGGTCCACGACCTGGATCTGCTGCGCTTCATCTGCGGCGAGATCACCTCGGTCCAGGCCCGGGTCAGCAACAGGGTGCGCGGCTTCGAGGTGGAGGACACCGCCAGCCTGGTCCTGGAGTTCGACGGCGGCGCGCTGGGTTCGTTCGTCGTATCCGATGCCGCGGTCTCACCGTGGAGCTGGGACCAGGCCACCGAGGACGATCCGACGTTCCCCTATTTCCCGGGGACCAACTGCTACTCGATCGCCGGCACCGAAGGCTCGCTGTCCTTCCCGCAACTGGCCCACTACCGCCACGCCGGCACGCACCGCGAGGCCGGCAGCGCGGACTGGAACCATCCGCTGAGCGTCAGCTATGAACCGCGGAACCCCGGCGATTCCTACACCAACCAGCTGCGGCACTTTGCCGCCGTCGCCCGCGGTGCGGAGCAGCCGCTGGTGACGCTGGACGACGCCGGCCGCACCCTCGCGCTGATCGAAGCCGCCCAGCGTGCTTCGGAGACCGGCGGCGCCGTCGGAATCGCCGATATCCTGGCCAGGAGTGCCGCATGACCCGCCCCGTTTCCCTCGCGGCCCTCACGGTCCTAGACGTGGAGATCCTGCGGCTGAAGCCGTCGTATATTCCCCCCGAAGGCGAGCTGGCCATCAACGCCGCCCGCGGCGTGGTGTTGGCCGCCGGCGGTTTCCCGAACGACGTCGAACGCCGCCGCGAACTGTGCCCGAAGACCCCCACGGGCCGGGAGCACTAGACCCTGGCACCGAAGGAAACCGACGGCGACGGCATCAACCTGGGCCAGTCCGTCGGTGCCCGGTTCACGACGGACCTGGCCTCCGCCGCGGCCTGGTGCCCGGTCTCCCTGGTGCCGTACCGCAGCGGACGCGTGGGCACCTTCCCGCACATCATGGACCGTGCCAAGCCCGGCTCCATCGGCGTGCTGGCCAACGGCAGGCGCTTTGTCAACGAGGCCAACGGCTACTACGACTACGTGGACGCGATGATCAAGTCCGTTCCCGAGGGCGAGCCGGTCCAGTCCTGGCAAATCGCGGATCACACCTATGTGCGCAAGTATCCGCTGGGCATGGCCAAGCCGTTCCCGGTGCCGCTGTTCCCGTACCTTCGCTCCGGCTACCTGCAGAAGGGCAGGACGTTGGAGGAGCTGGCGGCCAAGTGCGGCATCGATCCGGAGGGTCTGAAGGAGACGGTGGCCTGCTTCAATGAGAACGCACGGCAGGGCGTGGACCCGGAGTTCGGGCGCGGCGAGACCGGGTTCAACCGCTACGGCGGGGACCCGAAGATCGGTCCGAACCCGTCCCTGGCCCCGATCGAGAAGGGTCCGTTCTACGCGGTCAGGGTGGTTCCGGGCAGCTTCGGCACCTTCGCCGGACTGGAGGCCGACGGCCGCGCCAGCATCATGGGCGGCCACTACCCCGTCGGCGGCATCAACCTGGGCCCGGCCCTGACCTTCGGCTACATCGCCGGCCGCGACTTGGCCGGCGCTGTGGAGTACGAGGACGACGGCACTGTGGCTCCCGTGTCCGCGTAGGTCCCCGCGGTCCGTCCCGGCGCTACAGTGGGTTGCAGGCAGGCAGGCGGATCCGGGCAGGTGATTCACATGGAGTCCGGCACAATCACACTGTTCCTGGCCGGCGACGTGATGACCGGGCGGGGAGTGGACCAGATCCTGCCCACTGCCAGCGCACCACGGCTGCGGGAGCCGTACGTCCGCGACGCCCGGGACTACGTTGCGCTGGCAGAGGGAGTCAACGGGCCGATTCCGGCGCCGGTGGACCTCGACTGGCCGTGGGGCGACGCGCTGGGGATCCTCGACGCCGTCGCGCCGGACGTCCGCGTGATCAATCTGGAAACCAGCGTGACCCGCAGCAGCGACTATGCCTCCGGCAAGGGCATCCACTACCGGATGCATCCGGACAACATCGGCTGCCTGACCGCGGCCGGGATCGATGCCTGCGCCCTGGCGAACAACCACGTCCTGGACTTCGGGATCCGCGGGCTCGAGGAAACCCTCGATACGCTCAGCGGGGCCGGGATCGTCACCGCGGGGGCCGGCAGGAATGCGGAGCAGGCTTGGGAGCCCGCAGTGCTCGGTGCCGCCACTGGCCGGGTGCAGCTCTGGTCCGTGGGGCTGGAGTCGAGCGGCGTCATGGCCGACAACGCTGGCACGCGGGACCGGCCCGGGCTGGCGTTCCTCCCCGATCTGTCCGCGGCCAGCGCCGGCCAGGTCACCGGGCGGGTGCAGTCGGCGCGGCAGGCCGGCGACCTGGTGGTGGTGTCCATTCACTGGGGGTCGAACTGGGGGTATGAGGTGCCGGACAGACATATCCGGTTCGCGCACCAGCTCATCGACGGCGGCGTCGACATCGTCTACGGCCATTCCTCGCACCACCCGCGCCCGATCGAGGTCTATGGCGGCAGGCCCGTGCTGTACGGCTGCGGCGACCTGATCAATGACTACGAGGGGATCCGGGGCTACGAGGAGTTCCGCGACGATCTGCGGCTGCTGTACTTCGTCACCATCGACTCGCGCACCCATGCCCTGAAGGAATTGCGGATGGTGCCGCTGCAGGCCCGGCGGCTGCGGCTGCAGCGGGCCGCCGGTTCCGACGTCGAGTGGCTGCGCAACGTCCTGAACGAGGTCAGCCGTCCCTTCGGAACCCGTTTGGATGCCGTTGACGACGGCGGCATGGCTGTCCGGTTGGCATAGTCATCCGGCCAGCTACCGCGCTCCGCCTACCCAGGCGTCAGGTCGCCGGTCGGTTTCCCGGTGAGCACGCGTCATCAGGGTGTGGATCAGCAGGGCAACGAACACCGCCGCGCACAGGAGCGCTCCGATCGCGAACGTCGAACTGATTCCGGCCCCGGTTGAGTGCAGATCCGGCGCCATGTTCGCCGCGAGCACCGCACCCGAGACCGCTGTACCGAAGGAGCTGCCTACAGTGCGAAGGACCTGATTGAAACTCACGGAACTGCCCAACTCCTGGATGGCCACGCTGCGGGCGATCAGCGCCGGCATGGCGGCATAACTGGCCCCCATTCCCAGGCCGAACACCAGCATCCCGATCAGGATCTCCCAGAGCTCGGTGTGGGCAAACCAGAGCAGCATTCCGGCTGCCGTCATGATGCCGGCGCCGATCGGCAGCAGCGTCGTCAGTCGGATTCGGTGTGATAGCCGGCGCACGAGACGGTTCGCGCTGAAGCTGCCCACCGAGAGCGGGAACATCACGAAACCGGCCCAGAACACGGGCAGTGCGATGCCGTAGCCGGTGGAGGCCGGGGCCTGGGCGACGAGGCTGGAAATCGAAAGACCGATGTACATCGCAGCGCCCAACCCCACGGCCGTGCCGTTGGCCAGCAGCACTTCCCCGTTCCGGAGGACCCGAAGGTTAATCAGCGGATGCCTCATCCGCAGTCCCGTCCTGACCCACGCCGTCAGGACGACTGCCGCGAAGATGAAGGCGCCGATGGTCCACGGTGAGCTCCACCCCCAGTTCGGCCCTTCACTGACGCCCAGGAGCAGCGCGCCCAGACCGAGACCGAGCAGACCCGCCCCCGTGTAATCGAATGGCACCCGTGCGGCCTGCTCGTCAGGTCCCGCCGGCACACCGCGATAGACCACAATAATGGCCGTGGTCACGAACAATGCGGCAAACCAGAACGCGAACCGAAAGTCGAAGAGTCCCGCGATGACGCCGGTCAGCGGATAGCCGATCCCCAACCCGGTTGCCACCGTCACCGACAGGCTCGAGATGGAGACCTGTACCTTTTCGGCAGCGATGTAGCGGCGGGCGAGGGCGATCGTCACTGGAACGATCCCGTAGGTCAGGCCCTGAAGCGCCCGTCCGATCAGGAACACCGTGAAGTTGGGTGCCACTGCGGCAAGGACGGACCCGGCAAGGATGATCAACAGTGCCGCCAAGAGGAGCCGCTTCTTGTGCGGTCCGTCGCTGAGCCGGCCCATAGCTGGAGTCGCGATCGCGCCGACCAGGAGGTTAATGGTCAGCATCCACTGCGCCGTACTGACCGAAACGTGCATCTCGCGGGAGATGGTGGGCACCAACAGCATGCCCAGCGAGCTCACGACCGCCGTGGAGAGCGCCGCGTAGACCAGGACCGGCATCAAGCGCGAGCGGGCCGCCTGTTCAGCCATCGGAGGCCTCGGATCCAAGCTTCCGGAGGACGGGAATGACCGCTTCGAGGGTCTTCCGCTCCTCCGGCGTCAGCCGCTCCGCAATTGCCTGATCAAGCCAGCCATGACCGGCCGATAACTCCCGGGCCAGCTTCTGCCGCCCCGCCTCGGTGAGCTCGATCCAGATCCGGCGACGATCCTCGGGGTCAGGGACCCGCACGACGAACTGCAGTCGTTCAAGTTCACGGGCGGCGAGCGAAATGCCTTGGGGGCTGACCTGTCCTGCGGCGGCCAGTTCCGATGTAGTCGCGCGCCCATGTTCCGCCAAATGGCTGAGCACGCCCACCTTGCCCGGGGAGAGCGTCCGTTCCGCATTTAAGCGCCTCAGCACCGGGTGCAGCGTCTCGATGAAAGAGCGCGTCATCATCTCGTCGGCCATCCCCCAACTATACAACCGACTTGATCAAGTTGCTTGTGTATCTTGAACCGCACTACTGACGTCGTGCGGACATGACTCTCATGAGAACTTCCAGGATCTGGTCCGTGCTTCACGCAACGCTTCAAGCCCGTTCCCAACAGGACCATCCCCTATGGCGGCGCGATCACATTCAGCCCTCCCGACGGCGCGACCGGAGCGATTGGGCAGTTGCGGCCCGGCATCTACAGGATCAATAGACTCCGAAGACATTGCTGGTCCACAGGTGAGTCAGGGCGTAGGCGCGCCAGGGCCGCCACGGTTCGGACAAGGCAGCCGCCTGCCGTCCGGTCTTCACGCCCAGCGCCCGCTTGAGAACCAGGTCCTCCGCCGGGTACGCGTCCGGGTCGCGTAGGACGCGGACGGCCAGATAGTCGGCGGTCCAGGGGCCGATGCCGGGCAGCGCCAGCAGCGCTCGCCGCACCTGTTCCGGGTCGACTTCCGGATCCAGCCGCAGACCGTCAGCTGCCGCTGCGCTGAGGGCATGCAGGGTCTGCGAGCGGGCATGGGTGAGGCCGACCGTGGCCTGGAGCTGCGCCGGAGTGGAAGCGGCGAGCGCTTCCGGTTCGGGAAACGCAGTGAATCCGTCCGGCCCGGGCCGGCCGAACCGGCTGACCAGCCGCCCGCCGAAGGTGCGCGCGGCGGCCAGAGATACCTGTTGTCCGAGGACGGTCATGGCCGCCGTCTCGAACCCGTCCACGCTGCCGAGGACGCGCAGCCCGGGCCTGGCCTGGACGAAGGGGCGGAGCAGTGGGGATTGGCCCAGTGCCGCGTCGACCACGACGGGGTCCGCATCCAGGTCCAGCCACCGCCGGATCGCCGCGGTCACCGGAACGGCGTCCTCGGGCTGTGCCAGTGACAGCCAGACGTCCAGGAAGCCCGGTTCGCCGAAGGAAACCGCGGCCAGCGCCGGGCCCCCCGGTGCCTTGATGATGCGGGTGTGCTTCCTGGCGGCAGGGTAGGACACTTCCAGGCCCGGGACGGCGTGCGCCGCCAGCGCATTGAGCAACGGCCCGCGGGCCAGCGGCTCGGCATACCGCAGGCGTCCCTGCCAGCCGATGCGCTGGGAATTCCCGCACGCCCCGCCGTCATGGTTTGGGCCTTCATGATCCGAGCCAACGGCGCTCTCTGAACCCAACGCTGCTCCTCAGCCCATGCCGGTCACGCGCAGGGTGATGTTCAACCTGCCCTTCGGCAGGCCGATGGCCGGATCTCCGGTTCCGGGCAGGGTCCTGGTCACCCCATGGTAGGCAAACCGGGAGGGCCCACCGAAGACGAACAGGTCCCCGGAGGCCAGTTCGATATCGGTGTAGGGCTTGTTCCGGTTTTCAGTGTTCCCGAAGCGGAAGATGCACGTGTCCCCGAAGCTGAGGGAGACGATCGGCGCGCTGAACTTCTCATCCTTGTCCTGGTGCATGCCCATGCGGGCGTCGCCGTCATAGAAGTTGATCAGTGCCGTATCCGGCGTATAGCCGTCCCCGGCGGCGGGATCCAGGTACGCCTCCGCCAGTGCGCGGCGGCCCATGTCCACCAGCCACTGCGGGAACCCGGCCACGCGGACGCCGTTGACGTCGTCCGCTGTCCGCGTGTACTTGTAGGGCTGCCAGTGCCAGCCCAGGCAGACCGTCTTCACGGACATCCCGTGTCCGCCGGGCAGCGTTGCCGCGCGCATCGGCACGGGTCCGGACGCCCACTGCCGGCAGGCCTCCACGATCCGCTGCTGTTCTTCAATGGCCAGCCAGTCCGGAACATGCACCGCTCCCGGGGCGGGACTGCTTCGTTCCCGGGGAATCAACATGTTCATGCCTGTGCCCGTTCCAGCTTCAGCAGGACCCGCTTCGCTTCCGGGCCGCCGAGGTAGCCGCCGGCGGACCCGTCCGAGCGGACGACGCGGTGGCAGGGGACGACGACGGGCAGCGGGTTCCTGGCGCAGGCCGTGCCCACTGCGCGCACGGCGCGGGGGCTGCCTGCGGCGGCCGCAACTTGGGCATAGCTGGCGGTTTGTCCGTAGCCGATCTCCGGCAGGTGGGACAGCACCTCCCGCCGGAAACCATGGGCCAGGCGGAAGTCCAGCGGCAGATCGAACCTGCTGCGGGTGCCGGCGAAATACTCATCGATCTCGCGGGCCACGGTATCCAGCCGGGCGGGGGCCCGCAGGATGCGCGGGCTAATGCTCTCCGCCAGGGATTCCAGCACGGCCTCATGCCCTTCCCGTTCGAAGGCAACCCGGACCAGCCCCTGCTCGGTGGCCGCCAGCAGCAGCGGGCCGACGGGCGTATCCACCGTGCTGTAGGCAATGTCCAGGATGCCCACGGCAGCCGCTTCCCTGGCCAGCCGGCTGTGCAGCCGTGCCAGCGCGGCTTCGCCGACCGAAAGCCCGGACAGGACGGCTTCGTCCTCCCAGGCCTCATTCACTGTGTACACCGGGCTGCTCCTTCCCCGTAGGTGATGCGTAAAGTCTTGATGCCATCGGCCGCGGCCCGGCGGGCTGCCGCTTCGCTGTTGCCCAGGATTGCGGCCACCTCGGCATATGGGAGGCCGGCCAGATGGTGGTAGGCGACGGCCGCGCGTTGCTTGGCAGGGAGGGCCTTAAGCGCCTCCCACAGTTCGCCGTCCCAGTCCTCCGGGTTGCCCTCCGCGGACCGGCCGTCCGGTGTCTCCTCCACAGGCACGGGCAGCCTGGCGCGTGCCCGGTGCTGGTCCAGCGCCTTGCGGTGCGCGATGGTCACCAGCCAGGCTTGGATATTGCTGTCCGGCCGCAAATCCGGATAGGCGCGCATCGCGGCCAGGAACGTCTCCGACCAGGCATCGTCTGCCTCGACGGGGCCAAGCACTGCGCGGCAGACACGCAGTACCGTGGCGCCGTGCTCGGCGACGATCTGTTCGAAGGGTTTCATAGCCACATACTGTAAACGCCCGCGGGGACGGATTCGTGAGCCCGCGGTCAAAAGAGCGCCGGCTTGGCCTGCACATGGCTGGCTTCGAAGTCGAGCAGGAACCGCTTGCGGTCCAGTCCGCCGGAATAGCCGGTCAGCGCACCGGTGGACCCGACCACGCGATGGCACGGCACGAGGATGCACAGCGGATTCCGTCCGTTGGCTGCACCCACCGCCCGGGGACCGGCGGATCCCAGCTCCGCCGCGATCTCCTTGTAGGAACGGGTCTGCCCGTACGGAATCCGGAATACGGCCGCCCACACCTTCTGCTGGAACGGCGTGCCCCGTGCCGCGGTGGGCAGCGTAAATTCCGTTCTGTTCCCGGCAAAGTACTCGGCCAGCTGCTCCTCGGCTTCCCGGAAACCGGTGTCCCGCCGCTCCCCCAGTTCCGCTGTGTCCGCAGCCGGACCGCATCCCTCCAGGTACAGCGACTCGAGTCTGCCGTCGGTGGCCACGAGCGTCAGCCTGCCGATCGGGGAATCAATCAGTGTGTGGGTCCGCATGGGTTCCTCCATTCCGTCATCAGGTAAACGGTGGAGGCTCCACATTCGTGAGATGCCGCTTAGCCGGGACACAGACAGGCGGCCCGGGCACCTGGGCCCGGACCGCCGTCGTACGTGTTCAGACCGCGCTCAGTCCACGAATTCGGACTGGGTTTCGATGAATTCCCAGTCGCCCTCGGACAGAATCGGCTCTTCAACCGGACCGCCCGCCTCGGCGACCCTGGTCTGCACCTTCTCCGGAATCTGCTCGGCACGAAGATTCTCGCGCAGCCATTCCTTGGCGTGGATCTCCAGATGCGGCCACCAGCGTTCGATCATGATCTTTTCCACGGTCTGCACCTCCAGTCCTTGATGTACCTCAACCGTTGCACCGATGAACAGGCTTGGCAAGGCATCCGGACAGCGGCCGCGCTGACTGAAACGGTTCAGTCCAAGTTCACGGACATGCCTGCGGCCGTTCAGGCGCCGGCCGGAAACAGGTCGTCTGGCAGCGCCAGCGTTGGTGGCATCCCTCAACTGCAAGGAGTAAACGATGTCCCCCGACGAAGCGCTCTCCCGCCGCAATATCCTCACGGCCGCCGGAGCCCTGACCCTGACCGGCGCGCTGGCTGCCGGAGCCGCCCCCGCCTGGGCCGGCAGCGCCGATGCCCTGATCGGCGCCGCCGGTCAGACTAACCTGCACATCATGACCTTCAACATCCGCTACGACCGCAGCGGCACGCTGCCGGGCGAGGCGGACTACTGGCCGGAGCGCATCGCGGCGCTGCAGGCCGTCCTCGCGCAGGAGAAGCCGACCGCCGTCGGTATCCAGGAAGCGCTGTTCCACCAGCTTGCCGCGGTGGAAGCCGCCTTCCCAAAGCACTACAAGTCGATCGGCTACGGCCGCGACGGCGGCAGCGGCGGTGAATACTCGGCGATCTACTACGACTCCAAGCGGCTGACGGTGCAGGAATGGGACCAGTTCTGGCTATCCGACACCCCCGACGTGATCGGTTCCGCCACCTGGGGCAACAACGTCACCCGCATCGTCACCTGGGGCCGGTTCACGGACAACAGCACCGGCAAGGACCTGATCCTGGTCAACACCCACTTTGACCACCAGTCGGAGAACGCGCGGATCCTCAGCGCGCAGGCCATCGTGGACCTGATGAACAGCTTCAGTCCCAAGCTGCCCACCATCCTGACCGGCGATTTCAATTCCAACGCGGAGGCCTCCGGGGCGTATACCACCCTGGTGGACAGCGGCATGTTCAACGACACCTGGACGGTGGCGGACCAGCAGGTCACGCCGGCGTACGGCACCTTCCCCAACTACAAGGAACCGGTGGTCGGGGCGAACCGGATCGACTGGGTGGTGACCAGCCCGGACATCCAGGTCCTGAAGGCTGCGATCAACACCTTCACGCTGGAGGGGCGCTACCCCAGTGACCACATGCCCGTACAGGCGCTGGTCCGCCTACCATAGCGGCAGCCCGGGTGCGGGCGGCTTGATACCGCCCGCACCGGACGCCCCTATTCCACATCGCGGTAAGAACATTCCAGGACTGTGGCCTGCATCACAAAAAACTGCTAGAGTTCTTTTTGCCAATGGCGGGTTCCCGGACACCGGGAGCTATCTACCGGGCGCTACTAACCTAAACAGCAATCGTCGAAGCTGAGGTCACCGCCGCCCGCGCTGTTGTGCATCCCCGGCATGGCCCGCTTCCCGATCACAGGGAGCCGCCACCATGACTGTCACCGTTGCCGCCACCAAGTATTTGGCCATGGCCGTCAAAATCGCCTCAGACAACGTCCGCAACGCCGGCGGACCCTTCGGCGCCATCGTTGTCGCCCCGGACGGCCGGGTTTTTGAAGGGGTCAACCGGGTCACCGCGAACAACGACCCCACGGCCCACGCCGAGGTCGTGGCCATCCGCAATGCCGCCGCTTCACTCGGAACCTTCGATCTGAGCGGTTGTGTCCTCTATTCCAGCTGCGAACCCTGCCCTATGTGCCTGGCTTCGTCGCTCTGGGCCAGAATCGACCGCGTGGTCTTCGCCGCGGACCGCCACGACGCCGCCCGGGCCGGTTTTGATGACGCCGTTTTCTACGATTACTTCGATGCCGCCTCGGACAAGGCCCTGATGCCGGTGGTCCGGGACGGACACCAGGGCATCGAGTACCTGCAGCCGTTCCGCCTCTGGGACCGGCTCGAGACCAGGATCGGCTACTGAGGCAGGCCCGCCATGCTGAACCTTGGTTCCGAACTCGGCCGATGGCTGGAAACGGCCGGTGACTTCGCGGTCGCCACGGTGATCGGCGCCAGCGGATCGGTGCCCAGGCCGGTGGGCACCTCCATGCTGGTCTCGGCCTCCGGCGCCGTCCTCGGCTCGCTCTCCGGCGGCTGCGTGGAAGGTGCCGTGGTGGCCTCCGCCCTGGACGCTCTCGAGGAGCGCCGGCCACGCCGCGAACACTTCGGCTACAGCAGCGAGGATGCGTTCGCCGTCGGACTCACCTGCGGCGGGGACCTGGACGTGCACCTCACCCCGGTACTCACCGAGAACGACGGCGGCAGCCGGCGGACGCTGTTCGCCCGCCTTGCGGCGGCGGGCCCGCAGGAACCGCTGGCGCTGGTACAGCGGATCGATCTGGGGCAGCCGGTCGACGACGCCGGCAGCGGTGCCTTCCTGGTGCCGGCCCCGCAGCGGTTCCGCCCCGCGGACTACCTGGCCCAGCTGGAGGAGCTGACCGGCTCGGCCGGCGCCGCCCGCTCCGCCGCCGCCCAGCTGGCCACAATGCTCCCCGGCGGCCGCACCGGACTGCTGCGCCTGGCCTCCGGCGAGGAGCAGTGCGGCGGCGAGCCGCCCACCCTGCTGGTGGAAACCCGGCTGCCCGCACCGCGGCTGCTGGTGTTCGGCGCCAACGACTTCAGTGAGGCCCTGCTGCCGGCGGCCAAGCTGCTGGGCTACTCCGTGACGCTGTGCGATGCGCGTCCGGTCTTCGCCCGGCAGGCGCGCTTCCGCACCGCGGACGAGGTGGCCGTGGCCTGGCCGCACCGTTACCTGGCCGCCGAGGCGGCGGCCGGCCGGATCGACAGGCGCACCGTGGTGTGCGTCCTGACCCACGAACCGAAGTTCGACATTCCGCTGCTGCAGACCGCACTCGGACTCGACCTGGCCTTCCTGGGCGCCATGGGCTCCCAGCGCAGCGCGACGCAGCGGATCGAGCAGCTGCTGGCCGCCGGCGTCGAACCCTCTGTGCTGTCCCGGCTGCATTCGCCGATCGGCTTGGATCTGCAGGCGGTCACTCCGGCGGAGGTGGCGGTGTCCATCACCGCGCAGATCATCGCGGCGCGCAATCCCGCCGCTACCGGACTGCCGCTGTCGGCGTGCAGCGGGCCGATCCATACTGGTGCTGCCGCCGGGGACCTGGCCCTGACGCGCTGAGGAGGCCCGGCATGGATCTGAACACGATCAAAGCCGTGGTCCCCACGGCAGACCCCGGAGAGTGGCGTCCCGGAGATGCGTGGCTGGCCGGCGGCACCGTGCTCTTCTCCTACGGCAGCACCACTCTGCGCCGCCTGCTGGACCTGGGCCGGACGGACTGGGATCCGGCCACGGTCACCGAGGACAGCATCGAGCTGGCCGCAACGTGCACAATCGCCACGCTCTACCAGCTGCCGGAAACCCCCGGTTTGGCTGACCGCTGGCCGGCTTTGGAGCTCGTCCGGCCCTGCTGTGACGCGTTCGTGGCTTCCTTCAAGGTCTGGAACATGTCCACCGTCGGCGGGAACATTTGCACCTCACTGCCTGCCGGCCCCATGACCTCGCTGTGCGCCGGCCTGGACAGCATGGCCCTCATCCTGTCCCCGGACGGCTCCCGCCGGAAACTGCCGGTGGCGGACTTGGTCACCGGCGACGGCACCAACGCCCTGGCACCGGGCGAGCTACTGCGCAGCATCCACCTGCCGGCGCATGCCCTGGCCGCCCGCACCGCCTTCCGCCGGCTCTCGCTGAGCAACCTGGGACGCTCGGGCGTCCTGCTGATTGGCCGGATGGATCTGGACGGCACCCTGGTGCTGACCGTCACCGCGTCCACCAAGCGCCCGGTCCAGCTGCGCTTCAGCGCCGCCGGCTGGCCCGGCCGCCGGGACCTGGCGGCGGCCCTGGACACGGCCATCCCGCCCGGGCTGTACCACGACGACATCCACGGCCTGCCCGAATGGCGCCGGGACATGACCTACCGCCTGGCCGAGGAAATCCGCGCCGAACTGCTGATGGAAAGGAGCACCTGAGATCGCCATGGAAATCAATGGAGAACTGCATGCCAACGCTCCGCGGCCGGGCCAGTGCCTGCGCAGCTTCCTGCGCGAGGAAGGAATGCTGGGGGTCAAGAAGGGCTGCGACGCCGGCGACTGCGGCGCCTGCACGGTGCACGTGGACGGCGAGCCGGTGCACAGCTGCATCTACCCGGCCGTCCGCGCCGAGGGCCGTTCCGTCACCACGATCGAAGGACTGGCCGGCGACGGCGGCCTGCACCCCATGCAGCAGCAGTTCCTTCAGGCCCAGGGCTTCCAGTGCGGCTTCTGCTCCGCGGGGATGATCATGACCGCCGCCACCTTCAGCGAAGACCAGAAGCGGAACCTGCCGCGGAATCTCAAGGGCAACCTGTGCCGCTGCACCGGCTACCGCGCCATCGAGGACGCGGTACGCGGCACCGACGGCGGCAGCTGCCCGCATCCGGCCGACGCCTCCTGCGCACTGGACTCGCCTCCGACGGCGAAAACCGGCTCCCGCGGACCCTCTCCCCGAGCGCTGGGAGCCGACACGCCCGCTCCGGCGGGGCCCGCCGTCGTCACCGGCACCGCCCGCTACACCCTGGACGTTCCTGCGGAGGAGCTGCCCGGGCTGCTGCACCTGAAGCTGGCCCGCTCCCCGCACGCCCACGCCCGGATCCGCGCCATCCGCACCGACGCGGCACTGGCCGTTCCCGGCGTCGTGGCAGTCTTCACCCATGAGGATGCGCCCGCCCGGCTGTTTTCCACCGCCCAGCACGAGCTGTACACGGACGACCCGGACGACACCCGGGTGCTGGACGAGGTGGTGCGGTTCAAGGGCCAGCGCGTGGCCGCCGTCGTGGCCGAAACCGTGACCGCGGCCGAAGCCGGCGTGCGCGCGCTGGAGGTGGACTACGAGGTGTTGCCCGCGGTCTTCGACCCGGCCGACGCCCTGGCGCCGGGTGCGCCGCTGCTGCATGCGGAGAAGAGCGCCGACGCACGGATTGCGGCGCCGGAACGCAACATCGTGGCGGAGGTCCACGGCGAAATCGGGAACGTGGCCGCGGCGCTGGCCGCCGCCGACGTCGTGCATGAACAGACCTACCGCACCCAGCGCGTGCAGCATGTGGCACTGGAGACGCATGCCGCCATCGCCTGGACGGAGCCGGACGGCACGCTGTCCGTGCGGACCTCCACCCAGGTGCCGTTCCTGGTCCGGCGCACGCTCGCCCGTATCTTCGACCTGCGCGGCGACCGGGTGCGGGTCACTGCCGGCCGGGTGGGCGGTGGCTTCGGCGGCAAGCAGGAGGTGCTCACCGAGGACATCCTTGCCCTGGCTGCCCTGAGGCTGGCCCGTCCCGTGCAGCTGGAGCTGACCCGCAGCGAGCAGTTCATAGCCACCACCACCCGCCACCCGTTCACCATCCGGGTCAAGGCGGGGGCCAGCCGCGACGGCGCGCTAACCGCCCTGGCCCTGGACGTCGTCACGAACACCGGCGCCTACGGCAACCACTCCCCGGGCGTGATGTTCCACGGCTGCGGCGAATCCATTGCCGTCTACCGCTGTCCGGCTAAGAAGGTGGATGCCCGCAGCGTCTACACCAACACGGTTCCGTCCGGGGCGTTCCGCGGATACGGGCTGAGCCAGATGATCTTCGCGGTGGAGTCTGCGCTGGACGAGCTGGCCCGGGAACTGGGCATCGATCCGCTGGAGTTCAAGCGCCGCAATATGGTCCGCCGCGGGGACCACATGCTCTCCCTGAACCCCGAGCCGGAAGAGGACGTGCACTACGGCAGCTACGGGCTGGACCAGTGTGTGGACCTGGTCCGCACCGCGCTGGACCGGGGCCGCGAGCGCGGCGCCGGCGGCCAGGGGCTGAGCCCGGAATGGCTGGTCGGCGAGGGCACCGCGCTGTCCATGATCGACACGGTCCCGCCCCGCGGGCACTACGCGCACAGCGCAATCGAGCTGACGGCGGAGGGCTACCGGCTGGATGTCGGCACCGCCGAGTTCGGCAACGGCACCACCACCGTCCACTCCCAGCTGGCCGCCGAGGCGTTGGGCACGTCCCCTTCCGCGGTGCGGATCCGGCAGTCGGACACCGCGCTGACGGAGCACGACACGGGCGCGTTCGGCTCCACCGGAACCGTGGTGGCAGGCAAGGCCACGCTGTTCGCGGCGCAGGAACTGGCCGGACTGCTGCGCGCCTTCGCCGCCGACCTGACCGGGGTGGCGGCGGACTCCTGTGTTCCGGGGCCTGCCGGGGTGGACTGCGCGGGCCGGCTGCTCGGCTTCGCGAAGCTGGCCGCAGCGGCCGCCGAGCGCGGCGTCCGGCTGCGGGCCGAGGGCCGGTGGGGCGGCACGCCGCGCTCTGTAGCGTTCAATGTCCACGGTTTCCGCGTGGCGGTGAACTCCTGCACCGGGGAAGTGGCGATCCTGCAGAGTGTGCAGGCTGCTGATGCCGGCGTCGTCGTCAATCCGCGGCAGTGCCGCGGACAGATCGAAGGCGGCATTGCGCAGGCGCTGGGCGCCGTCCTCTATGAGGAGGTCAGGATCGACGGCGCCGGCACGGTCACCACGGATATCCTGCGCCATTACCATATCCCCACCTTTGCGGACGTTCCGCGCAGCGAGGTCTACTTTGCGCGCACCGCGGACGAGCTGGGGCCGCTGGGCGCCAAGTCGATGAGCGAGAGCCCGTTCAACCCGGTGGCGCCGGCCCTGGCCAATGCCCTCCGGGACGCGACGGGGATCCGGTTCACCTCGCTGCCGCTGGCCCGGGACCGGATCTACCTGGCGCTGAAGGCCGCGGGGCGGGTGCCCGGTTTGGATGCCTCTGCTGGCACCGCTTCAGGCACTCCTTCAGGCACCGCCGAGACGGAAGAGGTCCTCAGCGGTGTCAATATCCCCACCGTCTGAGAGATCGGAGCAGTCCACCAGATCCACCAGCGCCGGGTGCGTGGCCAGATAGGCCCGCGCCCCGGCGTCGCCCCGGGCTTGCTCGGCCGCTGCGGCCGCACGCTCCGGAGCAAAGATGATGGGATGCCCGCGCCGAAGGACACCATCGTTCCCGCGGTAGCCGGCGGCGGTGATCCGCCCGGGCCGGTGCGCCGCGATCAGCCGGCGTACCAGCGGAGCGGATACCCCCGGCTGGTCCGCCAGGGCCAGCAGCACCGCATGTCCGGCGGGTGAGGTGCAGACCCCCAACCTGAATGAGCCGCCCATGCCGGCGGCCCATTCGTGGTTCACCACGACCGTGCGGCCGGACAGGTCGGCGGCCTCCTTGACCTGTCCGGCCCGCGCCCCCAGCACCACGCATACCGGCGCGCACCCGCCCTCGGCCAGCACATCGGCCAGCTTCTGCACCAGGGGGACGCCGGCGACCATCAGCAGCGCCTTCGGCCCGCGGCCCAGGCGCCGACCCTCCCCTGCCGCCAGCAGGACGCCGCAGACTGGAGCCGGGGACTGGGATGTGGAAATCATGCGGCAACTATACGGCCGGTGTTTAGAACGGCGGGTCCCGGTTCGGTCCCCGTCGGGTGCCGCCGGCTGCGGCGTGGCAGCGGTGATGATCAGCACCACCGTCATGGGCAGGGACGGCAGGCCGGCGGCGAGTGGCGCGAAGCCGAGGACCATCTGGATGTAGTAGTTGATGAACAGGATGACGCCGGGAATAGACTGTTCCGACCCAGGAACAGCAGGCAAGGAAATCAGACGTGCTGGTCTACGAGAACCGGGTTGCCATCCGGATCCAGCACGACAAAGCTCGCTGGCCCCGTCGTTCCCTCGTCTGCCTCCGAGTGGAAATGAATGCCCTGGGCTTTCAGTTCCCGCTGGAGATCGCGCACATCGGTGAATGAGTCAAGCGCCTCCGCGTCCTGATTCCAGCCGGGGTTGAACGTCAACATGTTCTTCTCAAACATCCCCTGAAAGAGGCCGATGACAGCCTCACCGTTCTTCAGAATCAACCAGTTCTGGGCGATGTCACCCCCGAACCTGCTGAATCCAAGCTTCTCGTAGAACGCAGCTGAAGCCGCGATGTCCTGAACGGCGAGGCTGAACGAGAAAGCTCCGAGTTGCATTCATTGCTCCTGACCGCGGATCCGGGACGTGAACTCTCAATCGCCAGCTTACCTGTGGTCACAGGCTGTTGTGGGATGCATTCAGGGCGAAACTGCTTCCGTGGTTAGGTACCGGTAGACCGTGGCGCGGCTGGCGCTGATGATCTTCCGCTGTCGGCAGGCTTAAGACCCCGGGCTTTGAGCTCGTGGGCTACCTTCACGTTCCGGTCCTCAGCGGTGTCTTCCCGCGGTCCTTCCCGCGCTGCTGACCATGGGCACGCGCCACAATCCACTTCACCTGCGTAGTGGAGGATCGGGCACCCGTGATCGGGCGCCGAGGGATGTCCCGTACAGCGCTGCCACGGCCTGCAGGTAGGTCATGGTCATGGGACCGAAAGGCTCCACGGAATGGTGCAGGATACCCATGGTTCCGATGACTGTGCCGGCATTCTTGATAGGCACAAACAGGTATGTGCCCGGTCCTTCCGCGCTGCAGGCTACTGCTGTGCCGGGGTATCCCTTGCCGTGAAGACGCAGCACCTGGATGGGTTCCGCAGTCGTCACCGCCTGATGGAGGCACAACCGAAGGCATGCAGGACTCGGCTCCGGGGTGACCTGATGCGGCATCTAACGGGAACAGCCCGCCCCGTTATGCCGGGGCGGGCTGTTCCGTGACGAGCCCAGGGACTGGTGCTGTTACGGTGCGGCCGGTGTCAGCAGCCCCTTGGTATCGAGGCGGTAGAGGAAGGCGGCGGTGGCGTCGCGGTTGACCGGGTTCCAGGGCCGGTAGGTCCTGGCGCCGTCCGCCTCAAGCCAGCCGGTGGAGATTTCCCGGCCGGCCAGCCAGGCGACTTCCTTGTAGAACTGCACGCCCGGGGCGATGTCCGTGAACGGGGAGACCTCCGGCGCCGTGTACGCGGGCTGGCCAGCCAGCCGGTACAGGAACGCTGCCATCGCATCCCGGTCGATGGGCTCGTAGGGGCGGAAGGTGCGGCTTCCATCGGCTTCGGTCCAGCCGGTGGAGATGCCCTGCCCGGCCAGCCAGGCGATCTCCTTGTAGTACATGTTCCCGACCGTCACGTCCCGGAACGGGCTCTCCGCCGGGGCGGTGTAGTCCGGTTCGCCGGCCATGCGGTAGAGGAAGGCGGCCATCGCGTCACGGGCCACCGGGGTCACCGGGCGGAAGAACCGGGTGCCGTCGGCCTCAAGCCAGCCGGTGGAGATCCCCCGTTCAGCCAGCCAGGAAATCTCCTTGTAAAAGACGTTCCCGGTGACCACATCCGGGAACAGGCTCTCCGCCGGCGGGGTGTACTCAGGCGACGGCTCGCCGGCCGGGTCAGCGCGGAAGACAATGTTCAGCTTCGGAGCCATCGCAGGTTCACCGTCGGCCGACTCCGCACTGCGCTGGCCCGTACCGGAGAGCAGCAGGGACAGGGCGTTGCCTTCGGCCCAGCCATCACGGTCCACGACCTCCTGGATGATGGCGGACAGGTCCGCGCTGCGCTGGTCCGCGCCTGACTCGTGCTCGACGAGCCACGGCTCGATGTCCGCCCACGCAGCGGTCGCCTCGGTCAGCTCACGGTTGGCCAGATCGAAGGCGGTATCGCTGAATGCGGCGGACGAGTCGGTCGCTTCGCCGGCGATGCTGACGTTGAACGGATCGACGTTCTTGTCCTGCTCATCGGTGGTGAACTGCACGCGGGCGGAGAGGATCTCGGCGCCGGCCGGGATCTGCAGCCCGGCGTAGCGCAGTCCGATGATCTGGGGTTCTTTTTCGTCCACGATTTCCAGGTCGGAAGAACCATGGTCCATCTTCCCGGACACGGTGTACTGTTCGACGTCGTCGCGCGCCTCCTGGATGGTGGCGGTCAGTTCGGTGGCGTCGTCCATAGTGTAGGTGACCATCAGCTTCGGAGCTTCCTCGCCGGTGCCGCCTTCGTAGGCCTCGGCGGTGCGGGTGCCGGTACCGGAAAGCTTGAAGGCCATGGCTGCGCCGCTGGCCCAGTCCGCACGGTTCACCACAGACTGCACCAGGCTGGTCAGGTCAGGGGTGCGCTGCGCTTCTCCGGCTTCGCCGGCGGTGGTCCACTGCGGGATGTCCGTCCAGGAAACGGTCCCATCCAGGTACTCACGGTTGGAAACGCTGTTCGCATCCTCGGTGTAGCGGACGGCATGGCCGGTGTTCTCCTGGGAGATCGTGACGTTGAACGGGTCAGCGTTCTTGTCCGGCTCATCGGTGGTGAACTGCAGGTAGGCGCCGGTGATGGTGGCGCCTGTCGGGATGGACACCTGGTCGAAGCGGATGCCGATGTTCTGCGTCTCCGGATCGGTCTCGCCCGGGGACTCCTGGGTGATCTCCAAGTCGGAAGAGTCCAGGTAGATCTCTCCGTTGGAGACGTACTCCTCGGCGTCGTCATTGGCGGACAGCACACGGGCTTCGACCGTGACCTCGCCGGTCTCCGGGTCCGCCACGTTCTCCACCGGCTCGTCCACTGCACTGGCACCTTCGAACACGGTCTGTGCCGGATAATCAGGGACCGGGTTCGGTGTGACACCCTCCGGGGCGCGGGTCAGCGTGACGTCGTCCAGGACGGTGCCGTCGGTCTGGCGGGTGGTGACACGGATGGAGTCGCCGTCCGCTTCCAGATGCGAGTAGGACGTCTGGCGGTTCTGGCTCTCCACGGCGTTGAACGTGAAGTCGATGTTCTCCTGGATCGTGTAGTACTTCGAGCCGGTGGAGGAGTTCATGGTCAGGTAGAGCACCTCGCCGTCCTGCTTGGCCAGCTCGGCCGGTGCGCTCAGGTCGCCCACGGGGTGGCCCTGGTTCAGCAGGTGCGAGCGGGTGTACACATGGTCGTGGCCGGAGAGGACCAGGTCGAAGTTCAGCTCGGACATCAGCTGCGGCATCCACTCGCGGCGGGACTCGATGTCTCCGTCGGTGGCATGCGAGGCAGTGGAGTACGGCGCGTGGTGCCAGGTGGCGACCTTCCAGTCAACGCCAGCACCGTGCTCCGCGACAATCTGCCGCACCCAGTCGGAGTGCGCCGCGGGGTCCTGCTCGTTGGAGTTGATCGACACGAACAGCACGTTGTTCTGGATGTACCAGTAGTTGCCCAGGCCGGCGTCCCAGCCGGCCAGGTCATGCTCGTTCGGCATGTTGAAGTGCTCGGAGTAGGAGACGGAACCGTCATCGTGGTTGCCGATGTTGGTGGCCAGGGCGTGCTGGCGCAGCTGCTCGGGAGCCAGGTAGTCGTCGTACTGGGAGTCCGAGTCGTGGTCGTCCACCTGGTCGCCCACGGAGAGCAGGAAGTCCGGGTTGGGAACCGTGTGGAGCGACTTGTCCAGAGTGTCCTGCCAGGCCCCCGCATCGCTGGGGACACCGCCGCCGGAGCCGATCTGTGTGTCGCCGTACACCAGCACGTCCAGCTTGTCATCCGACTGGACCGCGAACTCTTGCGCTTCCGACCAGCCCAGCTCATCGGACCCGACCTGCCAGATGTAGGTGGCTCCGGGGACGAGGCCCGTGACGGAGGCCTGTTGCCAGCCCAAGCCGGGCTGGTCGTTCGCGGCACCGGATTCGGCGGCGTCCAGGAGCTGGGTGGTGTCGGCTTCGGCGCCCTTGACGGACAGCTTGACCTGCTGGTCGCCGTCGACATTCGAGTACCAGACGAAGTTGCGGTCGTTTTCAGTGGCGCCGATGTTCAGCACCAGGTGGGAGTACGAGGCCGCTGCCGGATCAGCAATCGGGGCGGCGACCGCAGGCATGCCGCCGAGCAGCATGGACAGGCCGACGGCGCCAGCCGCCAGCGGTGCGAGGGTTTTGCGATTATCCATTTATTTTGTTTTTCTTTCCCCGGGAAGGTCCGTCTGGAGGCGCCAAGACTTGGAACCCCAGACGGTCAGAGCTGAGTGGAGACGGAGGCGCACCATTGGCTGCCCCGCAGCAACCCTAGGAATCCCGAATGGCCGGTTCACCGCCGCTAACTGAACCCCGGGTGAACCCTCGTCCACGGCGAGGTGGACCGGCCCTCGAGCCCGCGCCAACCCCTTGACCGGAGGGATGGGCTGTGGTGACTTAGCCAGAGGGCCGATCTTTTCGGCGGCTCAAGGCCCCGATAATGGGAAGACTGCATCCGGTTCCCTCCGTCTCCCGTTAGGGAACGGGTCTAGGGCTGCCGGCTCATCCAGACGGCATGCCCCAGGGATGCAGCGGCCGTCAGGACGATGCTCACGCCCAGACCGAGGGCGTCGCATAAGCCGGTCCCTCCAACGGGACAGTGCCGAGGCTTTCACGGTTCGGGAAACGGACCGATGATCTCGGTTGGAACGGCCTGGAGCAGTGCACGTCGAAGTTTCCTGCTGTTTTCCATTAATCGACGTCGAGTTCGGTGCTTCGTCCCCGCTTGTCCATCAGGGCGATACTCCACAGCTGCGGTCTCCTACAAGGACCACGTCTACAAGGACCACGTCGGCAAGCCTGATTTCCTTTTCTTTGGCTGCCCGATGTTTCACGCGGTGTGTGTTGATGAGCTCCTGGGTGGCCTTCGTGGATTTGTTTTCCCATACCTGCTGTCGCGCGGGTAACTGTCTATCCCCGTTGAGCGGCCACTCAACCGCGCAGCTTTGCGTTGAGCCGTGCGGCCTGTCGCGTGAGGTGGTCGCGTTCGGGGAGGCTGGGCGCTGATCGGGCGGCTTCGGTGTAGAGCCGTGCTGCGGTCACAGGGTCACCGGCACGCTCGTGTAGGTACGCCGCGGCGGCGGCGAGGCGGGGCAGGGAGGGCTCGAGACCCGCCAGGGCGGCCAAGCCGGCCCGCGGGCCGTCGGCCTCGCCGACCGCGACGGCGCGGTTGAGGCGGGCCACCGGGCTGTCGGTGAGCCGCAGCAGTTCGTCATACCACTCGACAATCTGCACCCAGTCGGTCTCCTCGACCGTGCGGGCGTCGGCATGGAGCGCGGCGATGGCGGCCTGGGCCTGAAACTCCCCCAGCCGGTCGCGTGCGAGGGCCGCCTGAAGCACGTCGATGCCCTCGGCGATCAGGCGGGTGTCCCACAGGCTGCGGTCCTGGTCGGCCAGAGGTACGAGGCTGCCGTCGGGGCGGGTCCGTGCCGGGCGCCGTGCGTGGTGGAGCAGCATGAGCGCGAGCAGGCCCGCCACCTCCTCATGCCTGATCCTGGCCGCCAGTTGGCGGGTGAGCCGGATCGCCTCGGAGGCGAGGTCGATGTCACCGGAGTAGCCCTCGTTGAAGACCAAGTAGAGCACGCGCAGCACCGTGGCGACGTCACCGGGCTGGTCGAACCGCACGCCCGAGACGGTCCGCTTGGCCCGGCTGATCCGCTGGGCCATGGTTGCCTCGGGCACGAGGTAGGCCTGGGCGATCTGACGCGTGGTCAGGCCGCCGACCGCGCGCAGCGTGAGCGCGACTGCCGAGGCAGGTGTCAGGGACGGGTGCGCGCACAGGAAGTACAGCCGAAGCGTGTCGTCCACCGCCTCGCCCGGGCCGGGCATGGGCTCGTCCTCGACGAGCATCTCACGCCGCCGCCGGGAGGTATCGGCGCGGGCGGCGTCGAGGAACCTACGCCAGGCCACGGTGACCAGCCAGCCCTTCGGGTCCCGCGGCGGGTCCTCCGGCCACACACGCACCGCTTCGACCAGGGCGTCCTGCACAGCGTCCTCGGCCGCCGCGAAGTCGGCTCCGCGGCGGCCGAGGATCGCAATCACAGTAGGGGTGAGGGTCCGCAGCAGGGCCTCATCCACCGGGCGTCACTCCGTAATGGCCGGGGGCGAGGCTAGGAACGGGCGCACCTCGAGCCACTCGTGGATCGGCTTCCCACCCGCACCCGGAGCCGCAGACAGCTCACCGGCCAGTTCCAAGGCCCGCTCGTAGCTCCCGACGTCGATCACCATCCAGCCAGCGATCAGATCCTTGGTCTCCGCGAACGGGCCGTCGGTGACCGGCGGCCGCCCCTCGCCGTCGTAGCGGACAAACGTCCCCTCCGGGGAGAGCGCCTGGGCGTCGACGAACTCACCGGTACCCTCGAGCCGAGCGGCGAAGTCATTCATGTACTGCACGTGCGCCGAAAGCTCCTCCGGCGTCCACTGGTCCATCGGCACGTCATTAACTGATGCAGGCGCGCCCCGGTAGTGCTTGAGCAGCAGGTACTTGGCCATCATGTTCTCCTTGATGAGGTACGGCCCATTATGGCCGTGTTCACCCCGGGGACGGAACCGCGCACGGGATCTCGACATCACTGCGACATTTTTCCCAGACTCCATGCCTGAGTCCAGCTCCCCCCCACCTGATTCCATTTGCTATCGAATATGGAGGTAGGCATGTCGCATAAGCAGGTCCCTCACCGCAAGACCCTCACACCACTGCCCTGCCGGAGAAATCTCTTATAACTACAGGGCTCGGGATTTGCGTATACCCCGCCTGCAAAAAGAGCCCGGTGCAGGTGCGTGAAGCGCTACAGGTTTTCCGATAGAGGGCGACCATTCGGCATACCTTGGTTTCTACAATCGCCAGGACCTGACCACCGGGGTCTCATGTGCAGCGGGCTGTGCCGCCAGCGCTCGAGGGGCTTCCCCTCAGCCGGTTCAACGGGACAGCGGCGCCCTTGCTCAGAATGGCCTAGCAGCAGATGTGCAGACGGCGTTTGAATACGGGCACCGCACAATTCGGAAGCCAGCGCAGTGATCTCCTCATGCGTCTTAGGCGAAAGGTCTGATGGGGTACCCTCCCCTGCCCCATGGTTGAATCAGTGACCATGGAAGCTTTGACGTTGAAATGTACGTCACTGGTGGCAATCCCGCTGGGCCTGATCCTGTTCATGGTGGGGGTCGTCGGATCCGTCACTGATGATCACGCTTTTGGGTGGCCGTTCTGGGTGGGAACCGTACTCTTCGCCGTTGGGGTGCTGGCCGCTGTCGCGGCCGCATGGTGGAAACATTCCCGCCGATAGCTAGGCTGTTGCGAGACAGGGCGCGGCTCAGGAACGGTTCATGCTCCTGCCGTGGGGGTCAGGTGCGGCCTACTGGGGATCGCGCCCTGTCGCCTCTCTCATCAACGATGACCAGACACTATTCGAATCGGCTCCGGGCTCGGCCCGCACGGCCCTGAAGCCGCCTCCGGGTCCCTGCTGCCCTGCGCTGCCGGCGACCCCGGACAGCTCCGCTCTTTTGCCAGGGGGTCCAGGCGGCGGGCCGGGGCGCGGGGGCTGTATTTCAGACCTAGCGAATCGAGGCAGCCCTGGAGGCCGAAGCCGTAGCCGGGACGGGCACAGCAGAACAGGCCTCCCGGCACCTCTCACCCCCGCCCGCAGCCGCCCAATGGACGATGACCTGACAGTCATCGTCCTCAAACGGCATCCGAGGACAGCAACCGTCCCACCGGCATGAGCTCGGCATCCAGCCGTGCACCTGCCGAACGGCAGCGGTCTGCGGCATGTTCAGGCCCTCCATGAACATGTAGATCCTGCCCGGATCCGCAATTAGACCCGAGGAAGAATGCTCAGTAACCTTATGGTTTGGTTCCGGTCGGTTTTGCTCGCGGTGCTGCACACGGGCGATGGTGATGCGTAGGAGAATTATGGGTGGACGCGGTATCAGGATGAGTTCATGATCAGGCTTATGCGTGCCGCATCTGTTCTGACCACTCCACTGGCCCCGGAAGATTTTGCGTCCCTGTTCAACCCCGTGTCCTCCACCCGTCAGCTGCGCGGCGTGGTGACCCGCGTGGTTCCCCAGACTGCCGGCTCCGCAACCATTTTCTTCCGGCCCGGACGCGGCTGGCAGGCGCACAAGGCCGGCCAGTGGGCGCGGATCGGCGTCGAGATGGACGGGGTGTGGCACTGGCGCTCGTATTCGCTCAGCACAGCGGCAGGCCAGGATCCCGCCATTACCGTGACCGACGTCGGTGCGGTCTCCCATGCCCTGGTCCGCAACACCCGCCCCGGGGATGTGCTGTTCCTGGCACCTCCGCAGGGGGATTTCGTGCTGCCCGAGCAGCCCCGGCCGCTGCTCATGCTTACCGCCGGCAGCGGCATCACCCCGGTCATGTCCATGGTCCGAACCCTCATACCCCGCCGTCCCGATGCAGACGTGGTACTCATCCATTCCGCCCGCACGCCGGAAGAGAGCATCTTTCGCGAGGAACTCTCCGAACTCGCCGATCAGTTCCGCAACCTGCGCGTGACGCATTGGTTCACCAACGAAAGCGGCCGGCTGGACTTCGGATCCCCTGCAGCGTTGGAACGGCTCTGCC